>CAMZHP010000119.1 GCA_947306845.1 uncultured Prevotellaceae bacterium | reverse complement strand
ATGACACTTTTTATTTTTGGCTATCTCTTTTTCAAATTTTGCACGTTTGTCATTATCAATGTCATCTTTCTCAATGCCGATATTTGCGTTACTAAAACCAAATACATATGAAAAATTGTCCCAAAAATGAAATGGCTGTGGAGTGGTGCCTGTTCTTCCCCAGCTTTTTGACACAAGATACTTATTGCCGTTCCCATCTTCATCATGAGTATTTTCAATTCTAACAAAAGTACCATCATGTTTTATCACAACCAAGAATGCTATCTCTTTTATTTCTTTGCCAATAGGAGCAACTTTGTCACTCCGATTGTAATACTCATATAATGCTTGCAGTATCATCTCAGCACCTCCTCACTCTCTTTAGGTGGAACAATAATTACTCCGTTTTCCATTTTAGCCCGAAAAAACATGGCGTCAGGTTTTTCCAAATTCCCCTCAAAATCCATGTCATAAAGCATGATACCGAGGTCTCGGTCTTCTGATATTGGTGGTGTCAGATCTATGGATTCAGGATCAACAAAACGGAAGGAGGCCACACACTCTCTTGTGCCTAAATAGGGTTGGTTGAAGCATTGTCCTTTTTTTGCCCGTCTTTCAAACATGGCATTATATTTGGCTGGGTTCTCGTCACCATGGCCTTCTTTGTCAAATAGATTTTCCTCTTGGCTTTTTCTTTTCCGTTTAGGGATAAACTCTAATTTAGCCCAAAGGCGATAGTGAACATCTTGCAGCATCAAAGTGTTTTTCTGCTGGCGTTTCTCCTCTATGAAGATGGGATTCTTGGATGCCACAGCACCCACTTCATTCCTTCTGACCGATGTCCACTTGATAGGGTTAAGAACCTCTATCTTAGTTATTTGCCAATGAATGGCGGGCTTCCAAAAGATGGCCTCGAAAATGGCACGAGCAGCCGATGGCGTAATAACGTCATAACTCACACGCTCTACCTTCAATTCCGGACGTGTGAAGCAGGCCATCGGTCCCCACACTTCCAAGCAGAATTCTTTGTCGTGGTATTCCATATTTATAGTATTATAGTTTCTTCTATCCATTGGTTTGTCGTAATAAGACCAACTTTCTCATCGTAGAATGAGGTGGTAGGGATCATATAGATGCCATCCAAGATTTCCTCCAAGGCTCCTGCTTGAAGGAGAGATTGAAAATCCCGTTGGCGTATGTTGACACTGAATTGTGATAATTGTTTCATAAGACGATATGATATGCCTCTGTCCTTTAACTGGTCTACTAAGTCCATGCTGTTTTTCCAGTTTATAACAATAGATATGGTATTGTCATCAATAAGACGAAAATTGTCTGCAGCCGTTTCGAATTGCATTTCAGACTTATATAGCAAATCATTAATCTTTGGCTTGTCAAAGTCGTTTACTCGTGAATACAGTTGAATGAAGTATGAACTCATCGTCTCTGGTGCGAACCAGTCCTGCTGATGCCCCAAAGCCATGCGAGCATTAT
Source organism: uncultured Prevotellaceae bacterium (assembly GCA_947306845.1). The sequence goes on along the minus strand of CAMZHP010000119.1, from coordinate 7,408 downwards.
TGGTTTGAGTGATGTGGCCTGATGGAAGTTGTTGATCAAGTGAAAAAACGTAGGTAGGACAAATAGGAAAATTCCCTTCACGATTGCACCGGCCGGCAGCTTGCAGTATGGAATCAAGGCCAGCCTCTTGTCGGAATACAACAGGAAAGTCAATATCTACTCCAGCCTCAATCAATTGTGTGGCAATGACTCTTATGGGCTCTTTGTCATCACTTCTCAATAACCGTTTTAATTGCTCAATAGATGTCTTGATGTGGTCTGGACACATCATTCGTGACAAATGCAGTCGATGACCTTCCTTTGGCAAACGACTGAAAATCTCCTTGGCATCATTTCGAGTGTTGACTATGCAAAGCACACGGCTATATTTGGAAATTCTCTTGGCAATGTCATCGTAAGAACTTTTATCTTTATCAATAAACAGTGTGGTTCGTTTCAATTTGTCTTGCAAGTTGGTTTCTTTGGGTATGATTTCTTGTATTTCAGGTAATGCATCAAAGCAGTTCAATTTGTTTGAACCAACAATTCTTCCTGTAAGGACAGGCTGACTTGCAGTTGTGAAAAGAACTGAAACATCAAAAATACGTTGCAATGTATTGAGCGTGTCAACTATCGGACGAAGATAATTGACAGGTAAAGTCTGAACTTCATCTAAAATAAGTACGCTTTTGACAATGTTATGAAGTTTCCGGCAAGCAGAAGGCCGATTGCTGAACAAAGATTCAAATAGTTGCACGTTTGTAGTTACGATGATAGGATAATCCCAATTTTCTGTTGCCAGTTTTTTTGTCTGGAATGATTCGCTGTTATCATTGACGTCATCAACGTTTGAATGGTGTTCCAACACATTCTCATCACCAAAGATTTTCCTCAATACTTCTGCTGTTTGTGTGATGATGCTTGTATAAGGTATAGCAATTATTATCCGCTGAAGATGATTCTTTATAGCGTGTTTCAATGCCCATAAAACAGAGGACAATGTTTTTCCTCCTCCCGTAGGCACTGTCAAACTATAAAAATTGATGGCTCCTTCACTTTGTTCTCTACAACATTGTTGAACGAATCTTCGGATTTTATTTACCTCAGAATCAGAAGTGTTTTTGTTGAGAATTTCAAGGTACTTTTCAAGTTTTTTATAAAGTTTGTCCATGGATATTCGGGAATTCCGAAGGGCACTTTGTGCTGGCTGCATAAAAGCTTCGGTGTCAAGATAGTCTGCGTCCACAAGGCTACTAAACAACATCCTGATAATATGATGAATATCTTTTTCTTGAAAAAACCGATTGGGCAAGGATAGATTTGCGTTAATACAGGGAGTCTTGGTGTCTTCAGGTATACCCTTTTTCATAAGTTCTTTCCAGTCTCCATCATCATATAGTCCACGATGATGCCCCATGAGAATATTTGACATTAGTTTGTAATGGTTTGGAAAGATTTGTTTTGCTACAAGTCCACCAACATAGGCATGGGAGTAATCTCCAACGACAATTGTCTCAGGTTGATAGCCGCTTTCTCTGATAATGTGTTGCTGAAAGGCTTGTTTCGTTTTACCTATATCGTGTAGTAAACCCATTGTGTGCCCCCACTCAGCCATGCCAAAGTTGTTGGCAAAACCTTTAGCCAGTTTTGCCACTCCTTGTTGATGTTCTTCATTGGATTGGATCATCCATTCATCACCAACTTTCTTTATATGTGAGATAATAATCTTTCCTTCTTTCATTTTTTAATTTTTCTGCAAAGATAGTCTTATGCTGTCCTATTTCGTGGGACAGGTCGCATTTTTTTATTCTTCTTCATATAATTTTAATGTATCGAGAAGATTTTCCTGGATTTTGTCTCGTATCCATTGTGGTTCCAACACTTTCATCCGGCTTCCTTGCAACATGATTTGACCGATGAAGTCATTGGTTGGCCGTAGATTGTATTCAAAATCAGAAAAGTCATCCTGTGTGGATATCTCTTTTTGGGTATGGTGCAATGGCAGGTCTCGAAGATAAAAACGTGAATTGCCATATGCTCTCAAAACCACTCGCTGAGACAGCAGATTATTGTCATGGAAGACGCCAAAACAATCCTTGAAATAATCTTCCACATCAAATGACATGTCGAATTTGAAGGATTCTTTCTTTGTCTCAACACTATCCATTCTGTCCAATGAAAAAATCCTTAACGAATTGTCTGCCATATGCCCCAGCAGATACCATCGCTGTCGGTATAACTTCAGGCAATATGGCTCTAACAAATAAAATTTGGCATCCATTACACTGTACTTCTTGTATGAAATAGATATTTTCCTCTCGTTTTTCATGGCATTCAGAATGGTTTGTAGATATCCTTTTGAGGATGGTACATTTTCTAGAACAATGCGATTCTGCAAACTAACACTCTCACGGATTAAGTTGCTGACTGTAATTGTGGAAAGCATCCAATTTTGGATAGAATTTTCATGAAGTACATTGGCATTGCTGATGAAATATTTATAGCCATTTTTTTTGGTACAATCGATAATCAGCCCAAAAATTTCTTGAATGGCGTCCTTGTGGCGATTGAATGTAGAGCGAACCATGGGCAAACCTCCGCTCATCTCAGTCTTCACCCACAATTGGTTGATCTCTTTCAAGGAGATATAGCCTGTATGATAGATGGTTTCTACAAGCCAGGTATATTGGTTGAATTGGTCGTAGATTTTCATAGGATTGTTTTTTGCAAAGTTACGAAAAAAAAGGAACAATGTAGTTACCTTTTGGTTTTTTATCAAACTTTGTTTTCTTTTGAATCAGAAATGCTCAGAAGGGAAAGGGCGAGGGCGGTTCTTCTTGTTTTCGGGGGCTGTTGATAGTCCGGATGGATTGCTCGATGGCCCACTGCTGGGCTTCACGGATGTAATCTGCTGAAGTGGGACGGTGACGGTAGTTGCTGTGGTTGTCATGGTAGTTGCTGTTGAATGATGGTTGGTTGAAAGCGTAGTCATTTCTTGCCCATCTGGCAAGGCGGAGAGAGGTGTTCCAGGTGCGCTGCAGTTCGAAGCGCATCCGTGTGTTCGACCGGTTGGGCTCAGTCCAGTAATCGGCAAACTGCCGTATCATCTCCTCTCCGTAGCGGGCGGCGAAAGGCTGGAGGGTGTCGATGAAGCGCTGGCGTCGCTGCGCGAGCCGCTCCTCATCGGTTTTTGCCGAAATCTCCTTGCGCGCGCACGCGGGGGAGGGTGAGTTTTCTTTTTTTTGTTTTTTTTCTTCTTTAGGGGGTGCAGGGGGAATTTCTTCGTTTTTTTGTTTTGTTTCTTTGTTGTCGTCAGAAACGGCGTTATTGCAGTCAGAAACCGTCACGTCTTTGGGTTGTGTCATGACATAGCCAGGCTTGTAGGACAGGGAGTATGTGACTGTCCAAGAGATGATTGCGCCAGTTGGGACCTCGGTCACGGGAGACGTCACATATTCCGCTTCGGCCGTCACTCCTTTTGTCACACCTTCTGTCACGTTTTTCGTCACACGGATGGGGGTGCAGGCATGGTGGTCGAGGGTGACGGTTCCGGTCTTGGCGAGGCGGCGCAGGATACGTGAGAGCGTCTGTCGGTGAAGTCCGAGTTCACAGGCGATGGCATAGGTGCTGCTGGAGAGCCTTCCTTCGCTGTCGGCGATGGAGAGGAGGTGATCCAGCACCTGCCTGTCGCGCTGGGCAATTTGTTGGGATGTGTATCGTGTGCTCATGGGAATCTTGGATTTGCCTGCAAAATTACGTCACACGATTGGGTGTGACATGTCATTTTAACCATGGCGTATGTGAGTCTTGCGACAGATTTCACAGGATGTTTTCGCGTCTGTCGCAATTGGGTGTGTGTGTCGCTACGAATTGAGAAGAAAAAGTGAAAAATGTTTGGAAAAAGGGTAAACGCAGCTTATCTTTGTAATGTCGAAAGGAACAAAAGACATCCTGAAGACAAAAACAAAAAACATAGTAAACAAAAAAATAATAACTAAAAAAATAACAATTATGAAAAAGTCAGTATTTTTCCTCGCCGCACTCATGTGCATGATGATGAACTCCGTGGCAACATTCGCCAAAGACGTGATCATCCCCGCAACGCAGCTTCCCGCCGCTGCACAGTCTTTCATCCAAAAAACCTTCCCCGGACAGGCCGTCTCCTACGCCAAGGTCGACAAGGACTTCGGAAAAACCACCTATGAGGTCCGCCTGAACAATGGCACCGAATTGGAGTTTGACAAGAACGGAAATTGGGACAAGGTAGACTGCAACTTAAGCGCAGTTCCCTCCCACCTCGTGCCGACCGCTATCGCCGACTATGTGAAGACTCATTTCGCTGATGCCACAATCGTCAAGATCGACAAGGAACGTTACGGCTACGAAATTGAGTTATCCAATCAACTCGACCTGAAGTTCAACAAGAAGGGACAGCTGATCAACATCGACGACTGAAACGGAAAGACAGTCTTTCATTACAGAAATCACTAAGGATGGAGTTGAGAATTCATATAACCTATAACACAAGTGATTTGCTGGTAAACCGAAGAACAGATATTTGATAGCAAATGAAAAAGAGCGGTGATGAGCCGCTCTTTTTATATTTCCTGCGATTTGTTTTGAGAATTTCTGTAAAAGAATTATCTTTGGTGACGGAAAAATATGTTGTATGAAAAGAGAATTAGTAATTGCAATGATCTTGTTGGCCTCATTCATGACAACAAGTGCTCAATCCATCTGGGACCAAGCGCACCTTGCCCGAGTGAAGGAGTCGCTCAACAGGCCTTCCTATACAGCAGCCTACAGGCAGTTGCTGAGTGACGCCGACCGCATGTTGACAGCAGAGCCAGTGTCTGTGATGATGAAGGAAAAGACGCCGGCCAGTGGTGACAAGCACGACTATATGAGTCTCTCACGCTACTTCTGGCCCGACCCGTCAAAACCCGACGGACTTTCTTACATCTCGCGTGACGGCATCTCCAACCCGGAACTGGAACGCTACGACCGCAACCGTCTTTCAACGATGGCAAACAGCGTCACCACCCTGTCACTGGCATGGTATCTGAATGGTGATGAGAAATACGCTAAAAAGGCTGTAGAATGCCTGAAGGTGTGGTTCCTCAATAAGGAGACATGCATGAACCCAAACCTGAACTATGCCCAGGTGGTTCCGGGACAATTTGACAACCAGGGCCGTTGCTATGGGGTTATCGATGCTTATTCATTTGTGGAGATGCTCGAAGCCGTGCAGTTGCTTGAGCAGTCGGCTTCTTTCAGCAAGAAAGACCAAAAGGCGCTCCGGGCCTGGTTCGCCAAGTTCTTGGAGTGGTTCCTGACCAGCAAACAGGGCATTGAGGAGGGAGAGCAACTCAACAACCATTCAATCGCATACGATGTGCAGGTGATAGCCTATGCCTGCTATGTGGGAAACCGCAAGGTGGCAGAGCAATATGTCCGTGATTTTCCCCAAAATCGCATTTTCAGGCAAATCCAGCCCGATGGGCGGCAACCCCAGGAACTTCGCCGCACCCTGGCGTTCGGTTATTCTCAGTACAATCTCTCTCACATGATCGATGTGTTCAGAATGGCGCAACACCTGGGCATCAAGATAGATGACGCCACTTCTGCCGATGGAGCCGGTTTCTACAAGGCCATGGATTTCCTGCTGCCATACGTGGGCGTGAGTGTCGACAAGTGGCCTTATCAGCAAATCAGCGAGTGGGACTATAAGCAAAACGAGTTTTGCAAGGACCTTTACCGTGCCTGGTTGCTCAACCCTCAGCGCACCGACTACCTGAATGCTGCCAGGGGGCATCTTAAGATGAACTGGAGTGACCGGTTCTTCCTGCTCTGGTATGAGCCCTCTGAGAGCGATGATGCCTTTGCCTCGGCAGATGTGCAGTTGCGCTATCAACTGGAGCGTGTGAGGGAAGCCCGAAAGAACGGGGCAGACAAGCAAAAACTGATGCCCCGCAGTGTGGAGAAGGACGGCAGTCTGAGAATGGTGGACGAGCGCGACTGGTGTTCCGGCTTCTTCCCAGGGATGCTTTGGCTGATGTATGAGTATAGCCACGACCGTTTCTGGCGTGAACAGGCCGTGAGCAACACATGGCTCATCGAGAATGTGAAAAACCACAATGGCACCCACGATCTTGGCTTTATGATGGGCTGCTCGTTTGGCAATGGTTGGCGGCTCACCCATGAGGAGTCATTCCGTGATGTGTTGTTGCGCTCTGCTGAGTCTTTGGCTACTCGGTACAATGAGAAAGTGGGCTGCATCCGCTCATGGAGTTGGGGAACGCCTGAGCGCTGGAAATATGCCGTCATCATCGACAATATGATGAATCTGGAACTGCTGTTCGAGGCATCCCTACTCACCGGCAACAAGAAGTATCATGAGATGGCTGTCAGCCATGCCACAAAGACCATGGAGAATCATTTCCGCGATGACTATTCGTCGTATCATGTGGTTGACTATGATCCCGAGACAGGCAAGGTCATCAAGCGCATCACCCATCAGGGCTATGCCGACGAGAGCATTTGGAGCCGTGGTCAGGCTTGGGGATTGTATGGCTTTACCTTGTGCTATCGCTACACCCACAATGATGCTTTTCTCCAGCAGGCACGTCACATCGCACGGTTCTTCTTCACACTGCAAGACCTGCCGGCCGACAAAATCCCTTATTGGGATATGCGCGATCCTGCCATCAAAACCGCTCAGCAAACGGCCACAGGCGGAGAGGTGCCGCGCGATGCCTCGGCTGCCGCCATCTTTGCCTCGGCACTTTACGAGTTGGCTGGCTATGTGCAGCCTGATGAGGCGAAAGGGTATGTCAATCTCGCTGACCAAATCCTGCATAGTCTGCAGGAGAACTATCAGCCCCAACCACAAACGGCACAGGGTTTCCTCCTGCTTCACTCTACGGGAAACTATCCCGTCGGTGATGAGATAGACGTTCCCATCAACTATGCTGACTATTATTATCTTGAGGCATTGCTGAGAAGAAAAAAAGCCGTGACACAATGATGTCACGGCTTTCGCGTTGATGTCGCCTATGATTTCACGACTTCCTATTTCACAATCTTCTTACCATTGATGATGTAGATTCCGTGCTGGGTGGCTTGGTTCACTCTGACGCCAGAGATGGTGTAGATGGCGCCGTTGCCTTTGCTGTTGGATGTCTCGATATCCTTGATGCCCGATTCGGTTCCTTCCACTACGGTCATCACGCCGGCATTCAAACCATTGGTGAAGTCGATGGTGATGGTGTAGGTCTTGCCATTCTCGAAGACACCCTTGCCATTCTCGTCCAGACCCAAGAAACTGATGTTGCCGTCAGTCTCTCCGATCTTCAGATACTCATTGGTGGTAGTGATGGCAAAGTCGGTATTGGGAACGAACTCAATACCCCAGTTGGGCTGTCCGAAG
>CAMZHP010000118.1 GCA_947306845.1 uncultured Prevotellaceae bacterium | reverse complement strand
TGGAAGATGGCGCCGTTGCCGCCGTAGATGATGAGCTCGTGGGGATGCTGTGCCACACGCGGGTCGAGGTTGTTCTGTATCATCAGCATGATGGCGGCCGCCTGGCGCGAGCGGTGCGGATACTCGTCGATGGGCCGCGCGTAGATATCGTAGTCGGGGCGGTAGCGGTACATGTAGATGCGGCCGTAGCGGTGCAGCTCCTCGGCAAACTCCGGTGCCAGTTGTGCGTGCAGGTGCTGGGGGAAGTAGCGCAGCGCGTTGCGCAGGGCCAGCCGTTTCTCGGCCGGTGTGAGGATGTCCTTGCGCTTGGGAGCATGGTTGATGTCGGGGTCGTAGGCCTTGGCCTGGGGCAGGGTATCGGGAATACCCGCTCTTATCTCATTCTGAAAAGCTTCGTTTGTCATGGCAGGATGGGGTTTTATTGTGCGTTGATTACTTTCTCTACGATGGCCATTATCTGGCGTTCCTCCTCGTCGGTCCGGCGCATCAGTTGTTCGGCTTCACCAATCAGCTGGGCGGCTTTTTCGCGGTCTTTCAGCGAGGCGGCGTTGATTTTCACGTTCAGTCCGGCGCCCAGCACGGCGGCACGGGCAGCCAGGGCACCCACACCGGCATCGCTCACACTGTTGGGGTTGCCAGTCTCGGCCATGGCGCGGCACAGGGCGAACACCTGGCTGGCGGCCTGCATGGTGCGAAGGGGTACTTCTGCGGCATAGAGAGTGGCAGCCTGTATGGCGGCGGAGCGTGCGGCCTTGTCGGCCTCGGTCTGTTTGGGCATGCCGAAGGCCTCCATGATGCGGTTGAAGGCCTGGGTGTCTTCATCCACCAGTGCTATGAGCTGGCTCATGAGGGCCTGTCCGTTGTCGGCGTGGCGGGCAAATACCTCCCAGCGGTCGTCCCATCCGCGCTTGTGACTTGACAGGTTGGCCACCATGGTGCCCAGTGCGGCGCCCAGCGCGCCCATATAGGCGGCTATGGTGCCTCCGCCGGGGGCGGGACTCTCGCGCGAGGTCTCATAGGCGAAGTCCTTTACGGTCAGGTCGGCCAGGTTGCTGCCGTTCTGGTGGTCTTTTTCCAGCAGCATCTCTATCACTTTCTCCTCCGGGCGGAAAGGCCGCAGATCGGAGAGCCCGAGCGAGTGGATGGCGATGTCGATGATGTCTTTCTCGGGTATGCCGGTGGAGCGCTGCTGCTTTTCCAGGAAGTAGCGTCCCGCATCGATGAGGGTGCTCTTGGGAATGAGGCCCACTATTTCGGTGCCGGTGACGCGTATGCCGCGGTTCTGTGCGCAGCGGCACACCTCGTCGAAGGCCACATGCAGCGGTGTCTGCCTGATGTCGGTGATGTTCATCGACACCTGGGCGATGCCGTATTCGTCGATGAACCATCCAATGGCCTTCGTGCCTTTCAGGGTGCCGGGCAGCATGATGGGGTTGCCGTTGGCGTCTTTCAGCGGTTTGCCGGTGAGCAGACCGCCCTCGCGCTTGGGCCGTCCTTTCTCTCGCACATCGAAGGCGATGGCGTTGGCGCGGCGGGTGGACGTGGTGTTCAGGTTGAAGTTGACGGCTATCAAAAAATCGCGCGCGCCCACTGCGGTGGCACCTGTGCGGGCTATGTCGTCGTCCATGGGACGGGCGCCGAAGTCGGGCTCTTTGCCCGGTGTGGTCAGTTTCTCAGCCAGCGCCTCATACTCGCCCTCGCGGCACACGGCCAGGTTCTTCCGCTCGGGCTTCAGGGCTGCCGCTTCGTAGCAGTAGGTGGGTATGCGCAGCTCGTCGGCTATGCGGCGTGCCAGTGTGCGTGCCAGTTGGGCGCACTCTTCCAGGGTGATGCCGCTCACGGGTATCAGGGGCAGCACATCGGTAGCTCCCATGCGGGGATGGGCACCATGGTGCTGCCGCATGTCGATGACTTGTCCGGCCTTGCGCACTGCCCTGAAGGCGGCCTCCATGACGGGTTCGGGTTCACCCACGAAAGTCACCACGGTGCGGTGAGTGGCCTCGCCGGGGTCCACATCGAGCAGGCTCACGCCTTTCACGCGCTCTATCTCGTCGGTAATCTGTTTGATGACTGCAGGGTCGCGGCCCTCGCTGAAGTTGGGCACGCATTCGATAATTTGCTTTTTCATTGTGTTTTTATCGTATTATTTAGGTTATATGTCAAGTAGTGGTGTGTTCTGCTCATTCAGGTGAATCACCCGAAAAATAGCCTCAGAAGGCTTTATGCTGCAAAGTTAGTTTTTCTGCATAAAAACTGCAAATATTTTATATAAAAAATGTTGCTGAAAAAGAGTGGAGAATTGATGGAAATACACTATTTTTGTAAAACAAAAAGAAAAAATCATTTATTGCGTAAAAAATACGCAGAAAAATTTGCGGTTTTCAAAATAAAACTCTACCTTTGCGTAAAAAATACACAACATGACAATACAACACAGCATTTTAACTATGAGAAGAAGTAGACAACCATCTTGGTAATATCGTCGTTATAAGATGAAGGTAATGAAAAGAAATCGTTTCCGATATGCCGGATGAGCAATGTCAAACCTGTTTGAACATTGCCGTGGCAAGAAAAGGTCGGATGAAATCCAACCCATTAAACTGGCAAAAAATGGAAGATAAAAACAAATTATACACTTATGAGTATCCCCGTCCCGCAGTGACGACCGACTGTGTGGTATTTGGTTATGATTTAAAAGGAGGACTTTCGGTGTTGCTGATTGAACGCGGTGCCGACCCCTATAAGGGGCGATGGGCGTTTCCCGGCGGATTCTTGAATATGGACGAGAAGGCAGATGACGGTGCCGCCCGCGAACTGAAAGAGGAGACAGGGCTTGACGTGGACAAAGGTGCCCTGGAACAGTTGGGCTGTTTCTCCGACGTGGACCGCGACCCGCGCGGACGAGTCATCTCCATCGCCTTTTACGCCCTGGTGCAGAAAGCAGCTGTCAAAGGCAGCGACGATGCGAGGTGTGCGCAGTGGTTTCCCATCAGCAGCATCCCGCAACTGGCCTTCGACCATGAGAAGATTCTTCTCCAGGCACTCAAGCGCCTGAAAACGGCGCATCTCCGCCCCTTTTGAGAATGAATGGATGAATGATAGACCTTAGAATATACGATGAAAATGAGAGCAATCATACTCAACCAAGGGTCAGCTGTCTATAAAGCTGACAGGGATATCCCCAAACTGACAAGTCTTCACAATGTACTTGTAAAGGTCTATTATGCAGGAATTTGCAGAACCGACATCGCCATAAGAAAAGGTGCCGTTCCTGCCAAAGAAGATGTCATACTTGGACATGAGTTTTGCGGGAAAATAGTCGGCTTTTTGAATGGAAAAGAAGAGATGGGCCATTGGCGAATAGGCGATGTGGTCAGTGCCAACCCTATGTCATTTGGCAGTAAGGGCGACAAAATGTGCGGCAAAGACTGCGACGGCGCATTTGCGGAGTATATTGCCGTTCCAAGCGGAGCGTTGGTATGCTTGCCACCCAGTCTGCTCTCACCTTACGGTGCCTTCCTGGAACCTGTCGCGGCAGCACTTGCCCCGTTGAAATATGTAAATGGGCTGACTTGCATATACGGCGGGAACAGAATAGCGGAACTGACCTGCCAGGTGGCCAGGGTGATGGGTAATCGCGACATTGAAAGAATAACCCGAACAGCCGACTTGCAGAAAGACCATTATGACTGCATTATAGAAACGGAACCCTTTGATATCGATGCCTATGTCGATGCGCTTAAACCCAATGGAGTGTTGGTGGTGAAATCCCGCTCCTATTCTCCCAGTTCTTTTACGGCAAATGCCATTGCCATGAAGGAGATATGCATACAAGGGGCACGATATGGTGACTTCAATGTGGCCAGCCATATTCTGACGGCAGCTGCCAACCATGTGACTGACACTCTCGATACGGACAAACTGTTTGGGAATATCTATGACCTTTCCCAATTTGAAACGGCCTTTGCAGAAGCAGAGCGTATAGGAAGTAAAAAGATTTTCTTCAAAATATGTGCGGAATAGTAGGAATTCTCGACCGCGAGGCCATGCCGGATGCAGGCAGTCTGTCGGCAGCGCTCGACACGCTGAAACTACGCGGTCCCGACGACTGCGGCATGTGGCAATACCAAAACGTAGCCTTGGGCCACAGGCGACTGTCCATTGTCGGTGTGCGGCACGGACACCAACCCATCAGTTCTCCTGATGGAAGGGTGATCATTGTGGTCAATGGAGAGTTTTACGACTATAAAAGACTGAGACAGACGCTTTCTTCCGACTATGCCTTCCAGACCGATTCCGACAGCGAGCTGCTGATACCCCTCTATCTGAAGTATGGGCTCGAGGGTATGATGGAACACCTGAGAGGCGAGTTTGCCTTCATCCTGTATGACAAAAGGGAGCGCTTGCTGGTAGCAGGACGTGACCGCTTCGGCATCAAACCCTTGTGTTGGTGGGATGATGGCAGACGAGTGATTATAGCATCGAAAGCAAAAGCCATCCACGCCTGTGGTGTAAAGTCCGAATGGGATGAATACAGTCTGATGCAGGCACTGTCGATACAGTACCAACCAACAGACCGTACCTTTTTCAAGGGCGTACGGCAGTTGGAGCCTGGCCATCTGCTTGTATGGCAAGCCGGTTGCGGGAGGAAGGACATCACTTATTGGGACATGAACTATCCTTCCGGCTGCGATGAGGAGCAGCTCACACCAAGAAGGGAGCAACAGTATGTGGAAGAGTTTCGCGCCTGCCTGCAGCAGGCCATTCAGCTGCGGCTTCAGGGCGATGTGCCGGTATGCTGCCATCTCAGTGGCGGGCTCGACTCCAGTTCCGTTGCAGGTATCCTGTCTGCCATGACCAGCGAGCCGGTTCATTGTTTCTCTATCGTTTTCCCTCAGACGGGCGACGAATACGACGAGAATCTCTTCGCCACAGAGACCACCGGCCACTGCGGGGCTGTCTTGCACAGAATAGAAGTCAGCCAACACGACATTCTCCACTATCTTCCGGAAGCAGTCTTTCACAGTGAGGGACTGGCTGTAAACGGTCATCTGTCATGCAAATACCTTCTCAACAAGGCCATCCACGAGGCTGGGTTCAAAGTGGCGCTGACTGGCGAAGGTGCCGACGAATGCCTGGCCGGCTATCCCCACCTGCGAAAAGATCTTTTCTCCATGTTGCCGGCAGAAGAAAAAGAAGCACTTACCAGCCAACTCTACCAAACGAATCTTGCCATAACGGGAACGGAAATCGCAGTAGGCGATACGCTCAGTTGTGACAAGATGGCCGAACGGCTGGGCTTTGTCCCGTCGTTTCTGGCAGCCAAGGCCAGCATAGGACACAAAATGTACCGGTTGCTCCATCCTGACATGCTCCGCAGTTGTGACAACTACGATTTCATGGACGAAATGGCCACACATCACCGGATAGAGACCAAACTTCGGGATGTGCATCCCGTAAACAAGTCACTCTATCTGTGGAATAAACATGCGCTCAGCAACTATATACTCGGCACGCTCGGCGATGGCTGTGAGATGTCGGCCTCGGTTGAGGGACGGCTGCCTTTCCTCGACCACAAACTTTTTGAGTATGCGGCCCAACTGCCCATGCAGATGAAGATCAAGAACTATATCAACGAGAAGTATGTGCTCAAGGAAGCAGCTCGCCCATACATTACAGACCGTATCTATCGAAGACAGAAACATCCGTTCCAAGCACCTCCGTTGACCCGATATTTCAGCAAGTCTGAGTATGAAAGTATTTACGATGAGCTGACATCCGACAGTCTGATGAGAACAGGCATCTTTAACAGAACTGCTGTTACGGACCTGCTTGTATCTCTTCCCTCCATGAGTGTGTTTGAGCAGACCGCCTACGAGCCTGTGTTGATGCTTATGCTGACTATTTATTATATGAATCAAAAACTAATGAACTGAAACGATGAAAACGGGCAAGAACGACAAATGGTGGATAGACTTCTTTCAGAACGACTTTACAGAGGTGGTGCTCAACCAGCAGGCAGCAGAGACAGTGCACTTCATGCAACAGATAGGACAGTTGCTTCCGGGGATGAAAGTTTTTGACCAGTGCTGCGGCAAGGGCTACCTGTCGCATGAACTGGATAAGGCGGGGCTGGAGGTCACGGGCATCGACATCTCCACGCCTTATATAGAATATGCGAAGAAACATCTCGCTTCTGCCCACGCCGAATTTGTGTTGGGTGATGCGGAAGCCTTCCTCCGTCCTGCGCAATACGACATCTGCATCAATTGGAATACCAGTTTCGGCTATCACGAGGATGATGACCTTAATGAAAAGATGCTGTTCGCGTTTAGCAACAACCTGAAGCCTGGCGGGCAGTTCTTCTTCTCCACCATGAATCCACTGTTCATCAACAAGCATTTCCAGCGGTTCATTGTCAAGCAGGTGCCTTCGGCCGATAGTACCATCATTACAATACGAGAGAGCTGGATAGAAAATGACATGATGAAATCAGATTGGCTTATAGTCTATCCCGATGGTCACCGTGAAACGGCTTTCGGACAGACAAAACTATACAGCGTAGAACAATTCCGGGCCATGTTTCTGCGTTATGGACTGATGGTAGAACAGGTTTATGGTGACATCGCTCTTTCAGACTACGATGAAGACCATCCAAGCATGATATTATATGGACATAAACAGCGATGACATACTTGCCGTGCTGCACGGAATCTGCGAGGCTTATCCCCATCATGCTGCCGTGGCGGAAGGAGACAACAGCGTGCTCACCTATCAGCAACTTTGGCGGCAAGCCCTGCAGGTGGCAGAATACATCAACCGGCACAGTGGGCGAAATAGCTTCGTAGGAATCCATCTGCCCAAATCCACAGCCTATATCATCAGCATGATAGGCTGCTGGATGTCGGGGAAAGCATTTGTCCCTATAGGCACTGATTTGCCTCCATCCCGCCGGAAATTCATTTCCGGCCATGCCGATATCACGCTTTGTATAGACGAGGATACCTTCCGCGACGCTATGTCATGCCCCATGGCCGTCACCGTCGCCCCCTGCCGGTCCGACAATCCAGCCTATATCATCTACAGTTCTGGAACAACGGGTAAGCCCAAAGGCATTCTGGTGGGGCATTCCGGACTCTGCAACCTGGCCCGGTGCCAACGCCAGGCCTTTTGTGTGAATCATGATTCGCGTTACCTGTTCTTCCTGTCTGTCAACTTCGATGCTTCCATCTCCGATATCCTCGTTACCTTGACATCTGGCGCCACCCTTGTTATAGAACCAGTGCAAGGGGAAAAACTGTCGGCCATGTTGTTTGAGGTGGTGAGAAAGCATGGCGTGACACATACCGACATTCCTCCTTCACTATTGCGGATGCTGAGTCCGGAGAAATGCCCTGACTGTCTGCAGACCATTGTCATTGGCGGTGAACCGGCCGACATAGAAACCGTGCGCCGTTGGAGCAGCCGACTCAGTCTGATAAATGTCTACGGCCCAACAGAGGCAACCGTCTGTACCAGCCTATGCCAGTGTGACACTCAATGGGACTCCCCCCTTTTGGGCGACGTCATCGATGGAACGCATTATTACGTGTATTCAAACGGGCGGTTGGATGCAGAGGATGGCGAGTTGTGGATTTCAGGTGTCGGCTTAGCCATAGGCTACTACAAGGACGAAGAACTGACGCGGAGGAAGTTTCCTGTCGTCGACGGCAAGCGTTATTACAGGACATCAGACCATGTGCGCATCAACCGCAACGGCAAGTTGGAGTTTGTCGGAAGGCTGGACCGTCAGGTGAAGATACGTGGACAACTTGTAGAACTGGAAGAGATTGAGCATGTGCTCCGCTGTGTCAGGAATGTCGGTAAGGTGGCTGTCGTCAAGAGACCCGTCGGCCCGTTGAACACAAAAAACGCTCTTGTAGCCTTTATACAGCCCGTGGACAACCGGGTAGCCTTGGGCGATATGGAACAACAGCTTCGGCTTTGTTGCAAGCACCATCTTCCCCAATGGATGGTTCCTACTTTCATTGAGTTGGTCAGTTCCATGCCGCTCACCCCATCAGGGAAAACAGACCTGCAGGCTCTTCTCACTATCCCGCTCAAGTGCTCTCAGTCAGCACAGTCAGCCTATCAATATGCTTCAAAAGAGGAAGAAACCATCGCGCATGTGATGTCAGACATCCTCAAACTTCCATCCTTTGGCCCAGACGAAGATTATTTCCAGTGCGGCGGTGATTCGCTCGACACCATCCTGTTGATAGCAAAGTTACAGCAGTTGGGCATAGCCGTTACGGCCGACGAAATTCATCAGTGTCCTACCCCGCGACAGTTGGCCCGGATGGGCATTGAAAGCACCTCTATGTGCACACACTCCTCCCATCTTGAGGGTGAGTGGCAGTACTCCTGCCACCCCGGCATGCCTAGGCCCGCTGACACTGCGGCAAGCACAATGCTTGTGACGGGGGCAACCGGCTTTCTGGGTTCACACTTGCTTGGTGAATTATTGGCCAGGGAGCAGGGTGAAAAGATAAGATGCCTGGTAAGATGCACGTCGCCCGAAAACGGAAAAGAAAGAATCAGAGAAACCTTTCTCAGATATGGTCTCGACCCCCGTTCACTGATGAACGTAGAGATAGTTTGTGGCGACATCACCCAACCTTGCCTTGGTCTTTCAACAGATGTCTACAGGCGGCTTTCTGAAGAAGTGACCACTGTGCTCCACTGCGCAGCCGTTGTCAATATGCTGGCAAATTATGACATGTTGAAGGAAACCAATGTCACCGGCACAAGAAACATCGCGGAGGCATGCCGGGCGATCGGCGCGAAGCTGGTGTACCTTTCCACGGATTATGTCTTTGACGGGCAGGGGACAAGACCTTGGCAGCCGGATGATAAAAACTACGCACC
>CAMZHP010000117.1 GCA_947306845.1 uncultured Prevotellaceae bacterium | reverse complement strand
GGGGATGGCTGAGCAGACAGCAATGGCGAGCAGGACTGCCGCGGAGGCCGTAGCAACATAAGTCCGCCAATGTTTTAGGCAGACATCCCACGCGCTCCAAGCGGGCTGATCGTTGTAGAGGTTCTCGTCGGTCATCACGGCATCGACTTATTGGAAGACGAAGATCTGTCGCCGTCTTTTCCAAACGAGGAAGACGATGTAAGCCGCTGCACCGAGGAACATCGAAAGGATGAGTACCGAGAGTTTTGACCTGTTGATATGTTTGATGGGTACCGAAGCCGACTGCACGATGGTGAAGGCTGGGGTGCGTTCCTGTACCTTGGCCTTGGAGAGTTGCAACTGCTCGTAGATCTGGGTGTAGGCATTGTATTTGAGTTGCATGTCGTTCTCCAAGTCATCCTGCTTTGACTTGTAACTCTGCAGCAGCAGGTCCTGGTTGGTGTCGCTGAATGAGGCATATTGCTGGCGGGCCTTGACATATTGCTCACGGGCCTCGGCGAAAAGCCGCTCCATATAGGCCAGGTCGTTGCGCGCCTTCTTCGTCCGGTAGTTGGTGATGAAGTTTTGCAGTTTGTTGCGCACAGAGTCGGCCATGGTGGCAGAGATGAGCGGGTCTTGGTCGGTCACCTCGATAGTGATGACGCTTGTCTTTTTGTCAACGGTACAGTTGATGCTCTTGCCAATGTTGTGGGCGATGTTGTATTGTTTCTTGGTGAGTCTGAACGGATCGACATGGCTGTCATCAGTGGGGGCACCGCTGTCGTCAGTCTTCATTTTCTCCACCATGTTGGCGAGCCATTCTGTGGGACGTTTGTACCATGCCTTGCGGGTATGATTCATCAGATAGTCGAAGTAGTCGGTGGTAAGCGAACCGTCCTTGCTCTCTACGGTGACAGGGAAGAGGCTGACGATGAAGTCGGTAGATTGAATCAAGTCAGGGTAGAGCTCAGGATAGATGGCGTCACTGCTGTTGCCGAAGTCCATGTCCA
Source organism: uncultured Prevotellaceae bacterium (assembly GCA_947306845.1). The sequence continues at coordinate 7,999 of CAMZHP010000117.1, read as the reverse complement.
TGCCCACCATGGAGGCGAGCGATGAGATGTTGGAGGTGAGGCTGTTGCTGGTGGCTGTTTCAGGAGCGAGCATCACTGAGGCTCTGTATTCCTTTGGTGTACCGAAGGAGACGGCTAGACCGAAGATGCCGAAAATTCCCATGGTCACTCCCATCCAGAGCTTGTTTTCCTTGATGGCTCTGAGCAGGGCAATGATATCGATTTCTATCTTGTTGCTCATGGCTGTGTTACTTGAGGATATTGGCTAAGGTGGCTATGATGGCGGCGATGGAACCCACAGAGGTGGCGATGCTGAGCGTCTCTTGGAGTGAGGTGTGGGTGATGGGCTTCGAAGGAACGACAATCTCGCAGCCTGGCATGGGCTTTGTCTTGCGGCTCTTCTTGGCCACCTTGCCGTTCATGTAGATCACATAGGTCTGACGCTTCTTGGCATTGTTGCCGTAGCCGCCAGCCTGGTTGATGTAGTAGCTGATGTCGCGTCCTTCCTCATAGGCTACGGAATTGGGGCGCATCACCTCGCCGCTGATTTTCACCGTTCCTGAGTATTGCGGTACAATGATGCGGTCGCCTTCACGCAGAATGATATCCTCGTCGCCTCCGGGTGAGTTCAGGGCCATATCTAGGTCAATACCCACGGGATAGGTCTCACCCACCTCATATTTCTGAAGTTGCTGTGTCTGACTGATATTGGTGATATTGGCTAGGTTGGCATTGCCGCTCCTTGCTATTTGTTCCTGCAAGTTGAGTTCTGCCTGTTCCCGGGCTTTCTTGAGTGCCTCAATGGCATTCAAACGCTCCTCCTGGGTGTATCGGCGTTCAAGGCGGGCTCCCTTGGCGTATGCCCGGTCATTGAGCCCGCCAGCGTTTTTCACCAGTTCGCTGATGCGCATGTTCTTCGTAGAGATGGTATAGGTGCCGGCAAACATCACCTCGCCCTCGATGATCACATTCTGCTGCTTGTATGAGCCTGGGCTCTTGCGTACATACACTTCATCGAAGGGCATCAGCGTGAATCCTGGCTCTCCCTCGATGACGAAACCGTCTTTGATGGCGAAGGTGAAGGTCTGGGAGCGGATGGAGTCAGTGGTGGTGGCATGGGGATTGGTCACACGGCGTGCTACGTCGATTTTCACCGCCGATGCCGTCTCCTTGAGTCCTCCTGCCTGAAGGATGAAGTCCTCGATGGTCTCGTTGGCCGCATACTTGTATATGCCTGGGTAATAGACCTCTCCATGAATCGTGAGCGTCTGCTCCTCCATCATGTCCTGTTTGGTGGGTATAAACAGTTCGTCGTTGGGCTTGAGTGGGATGTCGGCCTTGGTACCATCGAGAATGCCCTCAATATCAAGCCTGAGCACCTCACGGGTACGGTCCTCCTTCAGGCGGTGCATCACGGCGTGGGCGGTGAATGCCTCTTCCTTCAGACCTCCGGCGGCTTCGATGAGCTTTCTCACGGTGTTGATCTCACCGTCCATCTGGTACATGTCGGGGCGGAACACGGCACCTTTGATTTGTGCCATGTTGCTGTAGCGGTCGATGATGGAATCGACAGTGACGGAGTCACCATCAGCAAGGATGAATGAGGCCATGTCGAACTCATCAACGGTATAGACAGAACGTTCGCGGCCGGTCTTGCGGATGACGCGCAGCGATTGCTTGTAAGCGTCGCCGGTGAATCCTCCAGCGTATTTGACGAGTGACTGCAGACTCTCGTTGCGTTTCATCTCATAGTACATGGGGCGCTTCACCTTGCCTTCTATGCAGACGATGCAGTCATAGCTGCCCACCATGATCATGTCGTTGTCCTGCAACCTGACATTGCCGGTCATGCGGCCATTCTGCAAGTAATCGTAGATGTCAACAACGGACAGCAACTGGCTGTTGCGATAGACACGGATATTGCGCAGAGTGCCGATGTCGGTGACGCCTCCTGCCATGTAGAGGGCGTGGAAGACGCTGGCGAATGCCGAAAGGGTGTAGGTGCCCGGTGTCTTGACGTCGCCCACCACATTCACCATGATGGAACGGGTCTCTCCGACGGTGAGCCTGAGCTTGGAACTCTGGTAGCGGGCACCGAGTTTGGAGCGTATGGTGGCATTGGCCTGATCGACGGTCATGCCTGCCACATAGACAGGACCGTAGCCTTCGATGACGACACGTCCATCGGGCGACACGGTGCTCTCAATGGTTTTCTGCGAGGCTCCGTAGATGTCGATATATACTGCGTCGCCAGGTCCGAGACGGTAGTTTTCAGGTGTGGCGATATTCATGTTGGGCTCAAAAGAGAGCCGCTTGTTGTTGAACAGGTCGTGGCCGTAAATCTTCTTCTTCTGTTTTTTCAGTTTCTCCACCAGGTTCTCATACATCGTGATGGTGTCGCCTGGAAGCCAGTCGTTGAGCTCATTAAGGAAATCGTTGTACTCGTCATCTTCATCGTCAAAGGTGCGGGCGGTGATGGCGTCATCCTTGATTCTCATGCCCGAGTTGTAATAACCTTGGTTGCCTGAGATATCTGTGATCTTATCACTGTATTGATTGTCTAGACCCTGAGCTTTCTTCTTGCGGGTGCGGTCGTCGGTGCCCTCGGTGCTGTTGCTCACAACGCCGAGTCCCTGCTCCTTGGCCAGACGCGCGTATTTCTGCCTGACGCGCCTGATTTGGGTGATGTCCACGCCTCGCTGCATAAGCTGGATGCCTATTTGCTGTTGTGAGGTACCTTCTTGGTGCTCTTTGACGATGTATTTGAAAACCTGGTCATCGGTCATCGACGACTGTGCAGCGGCGCAGAAAGGCATCAGCGCGGCCATCAAGATCAAAAACACGTATTTCCTCATAATCTCAGAATTGCTCGTTGTTGGTTGTGTGTTTGTTTGCCTGTCCGTCTGTGGAGCCGAAGAGGCATCCTATGGTCTGGAAAATGATGCTCAGGTCGGTGCGGAGCGTCCTGTTCTCCAGATATCTGATGTCCATGTCGAGACGCTTGAGCATCTTCTCCATGGTGTCGGTGTAGCCGTTGTAGATGGTGGCCTCAGAAGTGAGCCCGGGCTTCATCTGGTAGATGAGCAGATAGTCATGGGTATGTTCCATGATCTGGCTGATGTAGTATTCACGTTCCGGGCGTGGACCCACCAGCGACATGGTGCCGGTGAGCACATTCCACAGTTGGGGGAGCTCATCAAGGTGGTGGTCGCGGAGGAATTTCTCAAAGGGCGTGGACTGTATGCTGTCGCTCTTGGCGATGAGCTGAGGCCCTTCGTCCTCCACTACGGTGCTCAGTGTCCGGAATTTATAAATGGTGAATGGCTTCCCTTTGTATCCCATCCTTTTCTGGGAGAAGAAAACCGGACCATTGCGCTGGATTTTAAGCATGATGGCGAAGACGATGAAGACAGGAAGGAGCACAACAAGTCCTACGGACGAGCAGAGGATGTCTGCCGTCCGTTTCACCACACGCTGCCATGGCTGCATTGCGTCGTGGCTGTAGGCCAGGCTGGCCGCCTGTTCATCATATACTCTGGCCAAACCGGATGGTTGTTGATAGGAGGTGGGATGATTCAGCCCCCACCATAGTATATAACCGCAAAACGGTTAAATTGTTGCAAAGTTATCGCTTTTTTTTGAGAAACTCGGGGCGTTTTTTCATTTTCCTTTTCTCAGCCTCACAAATACATGGATGACATGGCTGTTGTCTGCCTTGCGCTTCTCTATTTCAAAATACTTGGGGCAGGACTCGATGAGGGGTGTGAGTTTTTGGAATCCATAGTTGCGGGGATCGAAGTCTGGACGCTTTTTCAGGAGCAGGCTGCCCACCTCGGCGAGGGACACCCAGTCGTTGTCGTCGGCCAGGTCGTCAATAGTGTGGCGCAGCAACTTGATAATGGCATAGCCAATCTTCTCTTTCTGCGGAGCAGCTTTCTTTGGCTCTCCAACTGCCGGGGGCTGGACTCCCGTCTCTCCATCCTGGTTTTCTTCCTGTGTCTCCTCGTCGTCATTGCCGAGGTTCTCGATATAGATGAACTTGTCGCAAGCGACGATGAAGGGCCGCGGGGTCTTCTTCTCACCCATGCCAATGACCAATTTGCTCGACTCGCGCAGGCGTGTGGCCAGGCGTGTGAAGTCGCTGTCGCTTGATATAATGCAGAATCCGTCGGCCCTGTTGCTGTGGAGGATGTCCATAGCGTCGATGATCATGGCCGAGTCGGTGGCATTCTTGCCGGTGGTATAACTGTATTGTTGGATGGGTGTGATGGCATTCTCGAGCAGGACTCCTTTCCAGCCTCCAAGATTGGGCTTGGTCCAGTCGCCGTAGATGCGCTTGATGGTGGGCACGCCGTATTTGGCGATTTCGTTGAGCATTTCCTGCACATGGGATGACGGTACGTTGTCTGCGTCAAACAGTACCGCCAGGTTGAGTTCTTTCTTTTCTACTGTCATAATTGATTGGATATCAGAAGTCAAAAGGGATTTGCATCTGATTGGGGTCGGTTTTCTTTTTTTTCTTAGTGCTGCGGCGTCGTTTCTGATTGGAAGACAGTTCCTCTGAATCTGGGGATTCCACTGTTGAGTCTGAGGGTTGCTCCAGGCCTATGGACTCTTGGCCTGTAGGCTGCTCTTCTACTTGCTCTTCCGACTTCAGCCTATTCTGCAGTTGCCCGTTCTCGGCCTGAAGTTGCCCGTTCTCGGCCTGCAGTTGCTCGTTTTCGGCCTGAAGTTGCCCGTTCTCAGTCTGCAACCGGTCAATCTCGGCCTGCATCTTCTTGATTTCTTTTATCAGCATGTTGTTGTCGGCCTGAAGCTGCTCATTGTCAGTTTGCAATTGCTCTTTTTCCAATTGCAGACGTTCGGTTTCGGCACATGAAGATGCGGCCAGTTGCTCGAGTTCAGAACAACTGGTTTCCAATTGGCTGATATGCTGCAACAGTAGTTCCATGGTGTCTTATTCCTCGTAAACAGTAGGGTCGTCGATACCGGCTTGGCGCAGTGCCTCGCGCCGCTCTTGGCAGGTGCCGCAGCGGCCACAGTGAAGTTCGCCACCTTTGTAGCATGAATAGGTCTCGCCGTAGTTGATGCCAAGCCGTTTGCCGATGCGGGCGATATCGGCCTTTGTAATGTCTGTGTAGGGTGCGCACACCTCCACACCGATGTAGGTGCCGGCTCGCATGGCCTCTGACATCGGACGGATGAAGTCGGCCCGACAGTCAGGGTAGATGTCGTGGTCGCCGAAATGGTTGGCAATGAGCACCTTGGTAAGATTCCTGCTCTCTGCAATTCCACAAGCGACGGCCAGCATGATGCCGTTGCGGAAGGGCACCACTGTTGAGCGCATGTTGTCATCGGCATATTCGCCTTCAGGAATGGCATCGGCACCTTCGAGCAGTGATGACTTGAAATATTGGCTGATGAATGACAGAGGGATGATCAGGTGCTCGATGCCGAGCCGCTGACAATGGAGCGCCGCACAGGCTTCCTCTCGGGCATTGTGGTTGCTGCCATAGTCAAAGGTGATGGCAAGTGCTATCTGCTCCTGCCTGTCGTAAAGCAGTGTGACGGAGTCCATTCCACCGGACAAGACAATAACCGAATCTTTCATCAAATAATGAACTATGAATTATGAACTATATTCGCCTCATGCAGTCCGAAACCGCGTTTGCGGTCAACATACATCAGCAGGAAGGCTACGATGACAGCGGCCAGGCCGAATGCTGCGAATACCAGCATGGGGGCTGTGAAATCAACGTGACCATCAGAGGAGGTGTGCTCTCCGATGACATTGCCAACAAGCATCGGGACAAGCATCAGACCGATGTTCTGAACAAAATAAATGATGCTATAGGCCGTGCCCAACTGCTTGAGAGGCACTATCTTGGGCACACTGGGCCACATCGCTGCGGGAACAAGCGAGAAAGAGACACCGTAGAGTACCATCATCAGCGAGGCAAACCACGGATGCTCCATGATGGGAAGGGCGAGCAACGCATGGCACAGGGTGACTATCACACAGCCGATGAGCATGAGAGTGCTGCCACGGCCAAGACGGTCGTAGATGGCACCAAACAGCGGAGTGAGCACGATGGTGCCATAAGGCAGGATAGATGTGATCCATCCCGCAGTCACCTCCTCAATGCCGTATTTGTTGACCAACAGGTCGGTGGCGAATTTCAAAAAGGGACGCAGGCTGGAGTAAAACATCACGCAGAGGATGGCGATGAGCCAAAATCCGGGGTTCCGCAGGATATGAATGAGGTCGCGCAGCGTGAAAGTGTCTGCATTCCCAGTGGTATCGGAAGCAGGGCGGGGGGCAGACTTGTCAAAACGTCTGTCCATGAAGATATAGACAATGAAGAACACGAATCCCAGCAACAGCAGTGTCGCTCCCACAAGGATGGGGGCAGAGAGGCCGTATGCATTGGCGATGACGGGACTGAGGCTGATGGCAGAAGCCGTGCCCATCCGTGCCATCGCCACCTGTATGCCCATGGCAGAAGCCAGCTCATGGCCGGTGAACCATTTGGTGACTACTTTCGATACGGTGATTCCTGTGATGTCGCATCCTACGCCGAATATGCCGAAGCCCAGAGCGGCTACGAGCACTTGCACCTTCATGTTTTCGGGGATAAGCCCGAAGAGTGTCACAGGCATGTCGATGTAACCCTCGGGGCTGATGAAATGCACGGCATGGTAGTTGACCGCAGCACCTGCCAGCATCATGCCAGTGGCCAAAATGCCGGTGAATCGGATGCCACATTTGTCAAGGATAATGCCGCCCCAGAAAAGCATCAGCAAGAAGATGTTGAAGATGCTGTAGCTGCCGGCATAAAAACCATATTCCGCTGCCGTCCACCCCATGCCTCCCTCTTCGGGGGAGGCTTTGAGCGTGGTCGACAGCGGAGAAACGATATCCCAGAAGACATATCCCATCATCATCACCGTGGCGACGATGAACAGCACAGTCCATCTGCGGGCTGGAGTATTTACGGACTTCGGTGTGCTCACTATGCTATTGCTCAAATTCCTAGTCTCCTAGTCTCCTAAACTCCTAGTCTCCTAGACTCCTAAACTCCTAGACTCCTAAACTCCTAAACTCCTAAACTCCTAGTCTCCTAGACTCCTAAACTCCTAAGATTTGATATTCGGTTCCTCAAGGCCAAGACCTTTCTTCTTGTCCACCACCTTGAGCAAGAGACCGAGTACCAGAGCGGCAACACCAAGGCAAGCCAGCATCACCAGAGGAGCCGTGTAGTCATAGCTCACGGCAGCTTGATCGGCGGTGATGGTGCCATTGGCCAATCCGTTCACAATGTCAGGATTGGTCTTGTCGAGCACTTTGCCGATGAGCAATGGGAACAGCCAGAGACCGATGTTCTGAATCCAGAATATCAGAGCGTAGGCGGAACCAATGATCTTAGGCTCAACCAACTTGGGCACGCTGGGCCACAGTGAGGCGGGAACGAGTGAGAACGAGGCTCCCAGCACGAGGATCGTGATGTAGGCCACAGCCACACCACCAATGGCGTTGCCCTTGAAGGCGGGCAGCACGAAGGCAAAGGTGAGGTGGCAAGCGATGAGCAGAAGAGAACCGAGTACAAGCATCGAGGCTGCTTTGCCCTTGTTGTCAACATAACTGCCCAGAATAGGGGTGATGAGCACGGCAAGCAAGGGGAATACAGCAAAAATCGACTCAGCCGACTGTCTCATATAGCCCATATAACAATAGGTGATGAGGGCGATGATGGACAGTCCCAGCAGACCGTACTTCTTGCCGGAGGCCTTTTGGAAATTGCTGGCAAAACCAGCTGCGGCCACAACAAGCATGATGATATACTGGATGATGGTAACCGATGAACTTGCCCAGAACGAGTTGGGGTCGGGGGGAGTCAGCGTGAGGTTGCACTGCAGCATGTTGACCGCATACTTCTGGAAGGGGAAAATAGCGGAGTAGTAAAGTACGCAGAGGAGGGCAACGAGCCAGAAACCACTGCTGGTGAGGATCTTGCCGATG
>CAMZHP010000116.1 GCA_947306845.1 uncultured Prevotellaceae bacterium | reverse complement strand
GCTTCTTAGATCTTTATTCTTGCCTTTGTCTTACGGCCTCGAAGAGGAGGATGGCAGCACTGACCGACACATTGAGGGAGTCGAGCCTTCCAAGCATGGGGATACGGATATGGGCATCTGCCGCCTTCCGCCAAATGTCAGTGAGTCCGGTGGACTCTGTCCCCATCACGATAGCCGTAGACTGTTTCATGTCCACCTTATAATATAGATGGGAGTCCTGCAGTTGAGCCGTGAGGATGGTGATATGGTGCTGTTTAAAGAAACGTATGCACTCTTCCGAGTTGCAAGCCACACATGGGACTGTAAATATCGCCCCTATCGAACTACGGATGAGGTTGGGATTGTAGAGATCGGTGAGCGGGTCACAGACGATGACCGCATCCGCCCCCGCAGCATCCGCCGACCGCAGTACCGCCCCCAAATTGCCCGGTTTCTCCACGCTTTCAAGGACGACGATAAGCGGATTCTCCCGAAGTTGGAGGTCATCTAGTGTCAGTTTTCTTTCCCTGATAACCGCCACGACCCCCTCTGTAGTCCCCCTATAGGCAATACGCCCATATACCTCGGGTGACACCTGGTGCCACACAGCCTCCGCCGCCCATTTGTCCAAGAAGTTGGCAGCATCACCTTGCAGCAGAGAAGGGCAAAAATAGATTTCCTCTGCCACAAATCCTCCCTCGCAGCAATGTGAGAGTTCGCGCAATCCTTCAGCGACAAAGAGCCCCGCTCTCCTTCTCTCCCCCGCTTTTTGCTGGAGAGAGAGGAGTCGCTTGATTCTCGGGTTTTGTGTACTGGTAATGACGACTGGCTGCATCAGAACTTATAATCTATGCCCACGCCGAACACCCCATTCGTGCGTGAATAGGTATCCGTTCCTGGCATTCCTGTACCCAAATAATTATCCGTTTTCACATCGTAATCGCTGTAGATGGAGCAGAAATAACTGACATTGAGCCGCAAGTTTTTGTTAATGTTGACAGCGCCGCCCAGGCCCACGCTGTAACTGTCGCAGGCAAATGAAGTGTTGGTCTGATACTCATCAGAGAGTCCGTAGTCAGTACGTTGTCCACCCGCACTGACGGTGAACATATCGTTGATATCGTACTCCACGCCCGCCAGTATCTCATGGGTGCCACCTTTCAGTTTCTCCTGACGGTCATTCGCCATTTTCGCATGTTTGTCGTCGAAGAAATGATACTCCAGGGCGGCTCTAAGTTTCGGAGTGAACTCATACTGAGCAGCGACCGCGAGCAGCGAAGGCATATCATAACGCGTCTTCTCGCCGTCCATATAAGGTTTCATCTTGCTGCCAAGTTCCGCGTCTATCTTCTGCAGTACCATCCTGCCTGCATCAGTCTGTCCAAGATAAGTCATAAGACCCGTTCCCAATCCTGCTGTCAGTTCGTTGGTGGTATTGGGTATATTCAGTTTTGTGCGGAACTCATATTTTGCACCTAAGGTAAGAGGTCCATTGTGATAGTCCACACTGATGATGGGTGTGAATCCCCACCCCTTCTGGTCGACATCGAGTTGCAGTTTGGCCAGTTCGCCGAATAATTCATGTTGGTTAGCGATGACATGTCCCTGATAGTAACCGTCGTAATAGTTGGCCCTCAGACCCACAGCCGCCGAGAAATTTTCATGAAAACGGTAGGTGAAATTCAGTTGTCCCCCATAGATATATTGCTTGCCTTTCATCTGAGAGTCCAGTTTGTATTGTCCAGGAATGATGCCATTCCCAGCGAACATGGAACCCAGCAATACGTTGAACATCGGCACACCCTCGTCGTATTCAACGAAGCCTCCGCTTCCCACGATTCCTATCATCGATGAAAGCGCCCAATTATCGTGCTTATATACAGCAAACAGCGCCGGCACAAAAGGAGCCGTGGCTTTTCCATGGAATTTGTGCGTAGGCTCACCATACATTGCCTGAACCAAAGGAAACGTGGTGGTGATATCACGATTCTGATGGGGACTCTGCCAGTTGAACGACAGTTGCCATCCCTCATGTGTCCAAGCCAGACCAGCCGGGTTGCTGAATGCGGCATCTATCTGATAGGTAGCGCCACGAGCGAACATTCTGTCAAAAGCAATGTGGTAGTTGGTGTTGGTCATCAGTCCACCCGCCCATGCAAAGGAAAACGATGCGACTGTTAACAATAGAGTGAGCAATGATTTTTTCATATTATGTATAATTAAAAAGTAATGAAATGAAATAGAGTAATGAATTTCAAACAACTTCCACCACCATTCCCTCCTGTGCGAGGGTAGTCTGTGGGAAAATGCTCTGCGCCTCCCTCAGCAAGACCGACTCGTCCTCATAGCGCGAACTGTAATGTCCGATCAAGAGTTGGTGTGCCTTCGCCTGCAGTGCCACTGTCGCTGCCTCAGCCGCTGTGCTATGGTAGTAAGCTTCTGCCAGATCTTTATGGCGCACATCATAGGTGCTCTCGTGATAGAGCAGACTCACCCCCTCGATGAGTTGGTGAAGAGCAGGCATATATCGTGTGTCCGAGCAATAGGCAAACGACCTTATCGGGTCGGGCGGTGTAACTAATCGCTCATTGGCAACGACATTTCCGTCCTCATCCATCCAATCCGCCCCATTTTTGATGTCCATCATCCTTGTCACCGGAATATGATAGAAATCGACCATATCCCGCCGGATATGTGGAAGAGTGGGTTTCTCCTTGAACAGATATCCGCAACACGGGATGCGGTGCTTCAGAGGCAGTGTGGTTACGGTGACCGCACTATCCTCGTAAATGACCTGGGACGTTGTGGTGTCCACGGGATGGAAAATGACCTCAAATGACAGGTCGGGAGCGAACATGGCCAGCATATCATCGAGGAGTCTTTTCAGAGCCTGTGGAGCATAAATATGCAGAGGCACCATTCTCCCCGACAAAGCGAAAGAGCAGATCAGTCCGATAAGACCAAAGCAGTGGTCCCCGTGCAGGTGGGTGATGAAAACCGCCCTGAGCCTTGTGAACCTCACTTTAGCGCGTCGCAGTTGTATCTGCGTGCCCTCACCGCAGTCGACCATGAATACCCTTCCTCTGACCTCGACGACCTGACATGAAGCGAAATGACGGGTAGTGGGTTTGGCGCTGCCACATCCCAAAACATAAACTTTGAATGGCTCCATGATGCAAGGTTGTCACATCTGTCTTTTGAATGCAAAGATTCCCTTGTCATTCTCGAGATACAGCGAGTCTTGATCAAGGTTGACGATATCAAAAGTGTCTTTTGAAAGGATGAGATGTCCGTTGAATACTTTCCACGAAGTATAGGGATTGGATTCCGCCGTGACGGTTGATTCCACCACCCCACCGTCCTTGATTTCAAAATTCTTGTCCAGGCTGACCCACCGTCCCAAGAGCGAAGTGAGGTTGATCACTTTCTGTGCCGTGTTTTCCTCCTCACCTATCACACCGATGACAGCCATTCTGTCACCTTGGAACTGTCCCCCCTGCACATCAGCATCCCCCTCGTCGCTGACAAAGACGTATTCGATGGTGTCGCCGCTGTTGGTAAGCAAAGTAAGGGAGTTCATGCCCGCGTCGATACATTCGCCATAGACGGTGCTGTCTCCTTCCTCCACGCTCTCTTCCTCCACCTTGACGACGGGGAGTTGACTTTCCTCTGTTTTATTTTTGCACCCTACCATACCGATGAGCACGGTAGCCATGAGGAAAAGCCCCATGAGTTTCTTTGCTGAAGTGTAATAGTAATTCTTCATGATTGTTGTTCTTTTTCCAATTCTTTCGCCTCATTCCAAAGTTGGTCCATCTCCCCAAGCGTCATCTGGGTGAGCGGTTTTCCCACTCGAATGGAATGTTGTTCCACATAATTGAATCGTCTTATAAATTTTTGGTTGGTATGCTCAAGTGCATTGTCCGGATTGAGGTGATAGAGCCTTGCTGCGTTGATGACACTGAAGATGAAGTCGCCGAGTTCCTCAGTCGATTTCTGCTTGTCCCCTTTTTTGAGTTCTGTCTCCAGTTCGGCTAGTTCCTCCCTCACCTTATGCCACACATCCTCCGGTTTTTCCCAGTCGAATCCTACATTTCTTGCCTTGTCCTGTATGCGATAAGCCTTGATGATGCTTGGCAGTGCCGCCGGCACCCCCGACAGCACGGTTTTGTTGCCATCTTTTTCCTTTAGTTTGATCTGCTCCCAGTTTTGCAGCACCTGTTCAGCAGAGTCAGCCTTCTCCTTGCCATACACATGAGGGTGTCGGAAAATGAGTTTGTCGGCCTGTTTGTTGCACACATCAGCGATGTCGAAATTCTCCTTTTCCTGTCCGATGAGCGCATAGAAGCATACATGCATGATGACATCCCCCAATTCCTTGCAGATATTCTTGTTGTCATCGTTCATCAGCGCCTCGCAAAGTTCAAAGACCTCCTCTATGGTGTTTGGCCTCAGACTTTCATTAGTTTGTTTTTTGTCCCAAGGGCACTCTTTCCTGAGTCTGTCGAGCACATCGAGCAGTCGTCCGAAGGCCTCGAGTTTCTCTTCTCTTGTATGCATGATAGTGTGATTGGATATTGTCTTTAGAGATGCAAACTTACTATTTTTTTTTGAAAAGGCATGCGTTTTGGTGAGGTTTTTTCGAGTTCCTGCTAACGTTCCTTTATTTTCTCCATTCTCGCCTTATATGCAGCACTGTTAGGAAAGACAGATTTGAAATAGATTTTGGGAATCACCTCGACGTTCAGTCCTGCCGGAATCATCCCCGAGGAACTGATGACGGTGCCGTCGCTGAATTTCGCCTCAAACGACCATTTCTGTCCATCGAGCAACCTTTCCTTTTGTATGTCAGGCAGGTCCCAGGACTTGAATTTATAACTTTTGTGGAGTTGGTACAGATGTTCGGTGATGATAGCCTCCCGCATCATGTCGAGGTATTTCCCGTCCACCTTAAAGTGAAGATTCTTATAGGAATATGTGACAAGCGCCGAGTCGCCTTCTTCTTTCGTGATGGTAAAAGGCAGGTCAGGATTATATGACATGCCCGATGAGTCATAACTCACTGAGATGAGTTCTCCTTTAGGCTCCGGCCTTTGGTCTGCGATCCTTTCACTATCCAATATGCGGCATTCCCTTTCATACATGTTATATCGCAGTTCCTCTCGCTCTATCTGGCTAACAATTCTCTGATATTTTCCCGATTTCAAGAGAGACAGGCCCGCCCAATCTTTGTGATCTTGGATGAATTTATTTTCTTCATGGCGTTTTTGTATGCTGTCGGCCTTGAGTTTTGCCGTTTGTTCGTCCCACTTGCTCAAGTCGTAGAGTTCATCCACACATTCTCGGTCACTGCTCATCAGCCTGGGAAGTGGTGTACGCGACTTGTTCTTAGTAATGAGTTTTCTCAGACGTTTTACATCATCCTTGTGGTATTGTTCCTGAGCGCAAGCCTCCATACCGACCATCATCGCCATTATCAAAAAAATATATCTCATATCCTGGTTTTATGGTTGACAAGGCAAAGATAGTGCAAAGATTGTAAAACCACAAACAAACATGCAGTTTTAATGTCCTACAGGGTTATATTATCCAATTATAAAAACCTCATCAAGCGCTCTATTCCAGGTTTCGACAATTCCACGTCGATCGTTGTCCCTTCTGGAGAGAGCAGGGTGCACTGGCGGCGTTTGATGTTCAGTTTATACACCCGTTTTGTGTTGATGATGGTGTATCTGTCGACACGCAGGAAAACCGCAGGGTCGAGCAACTGTTCCATGGTAGCCAGGCTCTCCATGATGTCTTCCTGATGTCCGAAAGTACAGAGATGAGCATAATTGCCATCTGCAGTGATAAAGGCGATGTCGGAAGCATCGATGAAGAGTTTGCCATTGACTGTCCTCAGAGAGAGTCGTGAGGGCGACGTGTTGTCAGCAGAAGGTTCACCGTGCAATTGGCATGCCTTTGAAATGGCCGTTGCCAGTTCATTTTTATCGATAGGTTTGAGCAAATAATCGACCGCTGCCAATTTGATGGCACCAAGCAGATATTTCCTATCGGCGTATGCAGTGGTAAAGATGACGTGGGGCAGAGGAATGGTTTGCTTCACCTCGTTGAGCAGTTGCATGGCATCACGCCCCTGCAGTTGGATGTCGAGGAACAGCAGGTCGGGCTGATGTCTAAGAATGCTTCTCAGGGCACTGTCGTAATTGTCGCAACTGTCCACTACCTCCACCTCCTGTCGGAAATCCTCCAATTTCTGCAAGAGGGATAGTCGCGGCAGGCGCTCATCTTCCACAACGATGGTTTTCAATGTCTTCATGACTTTTCTTTATAGTTTGCTTCCTCAAACATATAATTTATTGGCACGCTCATGGAATAGCAGGTTCCCGCAGGTTTTCCATTGGCATCATACAAGTCAGTCACTTTCTGTCGGATGGGGCGCTTGTTGGTCTGGTTGCAAAGAGCGATCTGCTCGTTGAGCAGCAGCAAGCCCTGCTTGGTGGAGTTCGTGTTCAGCCGAGCCGCCTCAGCGCGCCCCACTCCATTGTCGGCCACCTCCACCACCACATCCTCCTTCTCCCATCGGATACGGATGTCGATGAATCCACCCTCCACCTTGTTGCCGATGCCATGTTTCACAGCGTTTTGGCAATAAGTATAGAGCAGCATGGTCGGCAACAGAGTCTGTCGGTCGACCTCTTCATCCACGGTGATGCCATATTCCAGTCTGTCGCCCATCCTCAATTTTTCCAAGTCGAGGTACAAGCGGATATAATCCAGTTCTTCACCAATGCTGCGAGCCGGCCTGTCGATGTCAGACAGTGTCTGGTTGGTGAAATCGCTGTACATCTTCAAGTAGTGCATGGCCTCCTCGCTGCTGTTGTTCATCAGGAAGTACTCGATGCTTGCCAACACATTGGCATGAAAATGAGGGATTGCTTTCAGGCGGATAGCCTTGATTTGCAGTTCTTTCTGCCGTTTCTCCCGCTGCAGCCGTTCCAAAGCCTTCCTGTTGGCCCGTCTTTCATAGAGATAGGCGAGGCGCCAACTGAGCAGCACAGCCACCAAGGCCATTGTCAACCATGCCCACCACCGTTTCCACCATGGACGAGTTCCCTCTATGATGGTCGAAGAAG
Organism: uncultured Prevotellaceae bacterium; assembly: GCA_947306845.1. The sequence goes on along the minus strand of CAMZHP010000116.1, from coordinate 1,935 downwards.
GGTCGAAAGCCATCAGCCTCTGAGGTTGGAAAGACGACATTTCTTCGAGTCCTGCCAGCCACACCGTACCATCCTCCTGCTCCACCATCGGCGTAGTCATCGGTTCGATGACCGTGAACCCATTGGTGTGGTCGAACCATTGTATGTCGCCGATATGGCAGTCATTGTCGATGCGAGTCACCAGCAAGCCGTCGAGAGCGGCTATTATCAGGAAACCGTGCGGAGAATGGTGCAATGAACGGATTTCGTGTCCGTTGAGCAAGGGCAACTGACAAGTGAGGTCTTCCACTTCCCCATGTCGGATGAGGAAAAGAGAGTCAGCCGAAGCGAAGAAGATATTTCCCTGTCTGTCCGCCTCCATGGTGGTGATGACCTTCTTAAGCACCAGTTCCTGCTGCGCCTTGCCATCCTGCCATCCTGTGACGCGGTAGAGTCCAGCGCTGCTGCCTACCCACAGTTCTCCCCTGTTGTCCTCGGCAGCGCACCAAGGGTGCATGATCTCCTGCGTCAGTGTGTCAAGGCGCTGTTGCTGCAAGTCGTAGGCGAGAATTCCCTGTCGGTTTCCGATGATGAGTCGGCCAGCAGCCTGCGCCACAAACTGGTAACGGTCTTGTGGCAGCCGCAGCCAGCGCAGGGAGCCATCTTCGACAGCCGCCACATCCCCCTTTCCCACCATGAATACTGCATTTCCTATTCTTGTGTCACTCGGGTTGAAGAATTGTCCCTCCTCCTCATAGTGTTGTTGTCCATCGACCAACATTTTGCCATTGAGCGTTCCCATGAGGAGTTGGCCCTTGCTGTCGATGCTAAGTGCGCGTACGATGTCATTGCCGTCGCTAAGCCTGTGGTTGGTGAAGTCGGTGCGGAAGAAAAGATATACGCCCTGGTAGGTAGCCATCCACAGACGTCCCCACCTGTCTACAAGCAGACTCTTGATGAGGTTGAAGCCACTGGCCAATTTGCTGACCTTTTGCCCATCATACAGGTAGAGGTTGTGGGCATCGGCAATGAAAAGGCCACCATCGTGAGTTTGTCGGACGAAAAGGCCGTAGTCAGGAGCCTCGAAAGAAAAAGGTGTGGCCAGAGACAGGTGCCCGTCACAGAGCAAGTAGATACCGTCGGCAGCCAGTGCGAAGAGTTTCCCATCCGTCCTGATGAACGAGAAGAAGTCATCCTTGGCAGTGAGCAGCCGCGACTTTCGGTCGTGAATCACATAGAGTCCCTTTTCCGTTGGCACATAGACATCCTCTCCATCGACATACATCTTGCGGTCGGGCATCATCAGGTCGAGCACATCAGCCTTGAGCATAGGAGTCCAACCGTCTTTGGTCAACCTTGCGAGTGTGCGGTGAGTCTCCTGCTCATCTTCCAAGAGGATGATGCCTTTGGGCAGGTCGGTGGCATTGAAATTGTTGAGCAACCAATGCTGTCTGGGCTCATCACTGTTGGTCAGCCATTGTTGGTCTGGATCGATGGGCCGCATTGTGACTTTGTCGCCATCAACGAGCCACTGCCGCCTGAACCCTAATGCGCTCACGCCTTCCGATGTCTCCGTGATCTGCACGATGTTCTCACGTCTCCCTTTCAGGAAAGGAGTGAGCGAGCGCCCGTCATAGCGTACGAAGCCAGAGAGCGTCCCTATCCAGATATAGCCCTCGCTGTCCTGGAACACCGTCTCGGCCTGCATCTGTGGCAGACCGTCGAGGGTAGTGAAACGGCGACAACTCAGTTGACTGACAATTGAGTCGCCAGCACACGTGCAGATGGCGGTCAGCCACCCGCTAAGGAGTATGAAAATCCATCTTCTCATCCGCCACAAAATTAAAGATTTTCCCACGTATATGCAACGGTTGCCATGATTTTGGGGGAAAGTTTTTCGCTTCGTCCGCCGAGAAGGGTGTTTCGTCACTCCCAGAGGGTGTTTCGTCAAAAAGG
>CAMZHP010000115.1 GCA_947306845.1 uncultured Prevotellaceae bacterium | reverse complement strand
CTTCTCACGCCTTGCCTACATGGATGTGGTCATCATGCAAATCGCCATTGCGGAGATGATGAACTTCCCCAATATCCCCATCAGTGTCACCATCAATGAGTATGTCGATCTTGCCAAGTTGTACAGCACCGGAAAGAGCGGAGGCTATATCAACGGAATGCTCGACACCATAGCAAGGTATCTCATAGATTCAGGCGAGCTGCTTAAACCTATTGAGCCACAACGACCAAGAAAATATTAACCCAATCATAAAAGACAATGAACACACTTATTTTGGCTGCTCAGGCCACAGGCACTGGCGGCGGAGGCATGGAAATGCTGATTATGATGCTGGCCATCTTCGCCATCATGTGGTTCTTCATGATTAGACCGCAACAGAAAAAGCAAAAAGAGATTCGCAACTTCCAGAACTCACTGGCAGATGGTGCAAAAGTGGTTACCGGCGGCGGAATATACGGAACGGTGAAACGCATCGATATCGAGAAGGGACGTGTGGAACTTGAAATCGCTCGTGGAGTGGTGATAGAAGTTGACAAGTCGAGCGTCTTCGCTGACTACAGTGCGACAAACGCTGTACAAAACAAATGAAAATATTGTCATCCGACCTGCTCAGGAACTTCTTTCTTTGGATCAGAAGCAAGGAGTTTCTGATTTTCTTGTTTTTCCTGATTGTGGCAGGCCTGTTCTGGGTGATGCTGGCCCTCAAGGATGTGGTGGAATATGAGGTGAAGTTCCCTGTCAATATCGTCCACATACCCAGCAATGTGACCATCAACTACGAAGGGAGTGATAGCCTGGATGTGGCCAAGGGAAAGGATTATGGCATCATGGGCTACGACACACTACGTGTCACCCTCAGGGACAATGCTTACAACATCCTGGGCTATCTTTTCAACAAAGCGTCAGTCGATGTCAACTATATTAAAGGGGAGGAGGACAAAATCAGCGTGTCATCATCAGACTTGCTGAAGAAGCTCAAGCTCGACAAGTCGGCCGAGGTGGTGTCGGTGAAACCTGAGCACCTCGACATCTATTACAGTTATGGCGATTACAAATACAAGCCTGTGGCCATCTATGGCAATGTCACCGCTGCAGACAAGTACTTCATTGTGGGTACGAAGGTGGTGCCTGAGAGTGTAAGGGTTACAGGTACTCCAGCGCGTCTTGCCAATATTGACTCTGTGCGCACACACTATTTCCGTATCACTGATGTGTCGGACAAGAATGAACGGAAAGTGCAGCTCCAAAAGCCTCAGGGAGTAGTCCTGGGTGTCAAGGAAGTGATGGTGATCGCTTCAGCCGACATTCTCAACGACATTGTTCGTGAAGTGCAGATTGAGACCATCAATGTGCCCGAAGATAAAGTGCTCCGCACTATTCCGGGAAGGGTCAACGTGAAGTTTGTCGCAGCGGCACAGTTGGAGAAGTCTTTCGTTTCTGAAGATTTCAAAGTTGTGGCTGACTTCAACGAGATACACAGCGACAAACAGACCATCCCGCTGCATCTCATCCAAAAGCCTGTCAATGTGAGAAAGGCTGCATTGGAGATGGCGGAGGTGGGATACAAAATTGAGCAACGATGAGTATGTCGGAAGATGCCGGCAGACCGCTTAGAATAGCGGTGACGGGAGGCATTGGCAGCGGAAAATCGTATGTGTGTCACATCCTTTCAGAGAGGGGCATCCGAGTTTACGACTGCGATGCGGCTGCCAAGCGGTTGATGCGGTCGTCGGAAGATATACGTCGTCAGCTCTGCCTTCTCATTGGTGAGGAAGCCTATGTAGGGGAGAGAGTCAACAAGGCCGCTGTCGCACGCTTCCTCATGGAGTCTGAGGAGAACACCCAGAAAGTCAATGCCATTGTTCATCCCGCTGTGGGCCTCGACTTTCTCATGTCAGGCCTGACGTGGATGGAGTGTGCCATCCTGTTTGAGAGCGGGTTTGACAGATATGTCGACCGTGTGGTATGCGTCACCGCTCCAGAGGAGGTAAGGGTGGCTCGCATCATGCGCCGCGACGACATCTCCCGTGAGGAAGCCTATGCATGGATGGCAAAGCAGATGCCACAGCAGGAAGTCCTGGCACGCAGCGACTATGAGATTGTCAACGACGGCATGCGCGATGTGGCATCACAGATCGACAGACTGATTCATAGATTGAGAATTGAAGATTTGAGATAGGTACAACCATATATAAAAGATACAACCTTATAAAAAATGAAAGAAACGATTCTGTCCATAGCCGGAAAACCAGGGCTGTATAAACTGGTGACGAGAGGAAAAAACAACCTGATAGTGGAATCTCTTGATGAGGCACACAGGCGTCAGCCCGTGTTCAACAGCGACCGTGTCATCAGCCTTGCTGACATCGCCATGTATACCGAAGGTGAGGATGTTCCCCTGATGAAGGTGATGCTCTCCATTCGCGACAAGGAGGAGGGCAAGCCGGCCTCGATTAACTATCGCAAGGCTTCGGGCGAGGAACTGCGCAGCTATTTCTCAGAGGTGCTGCCTGATTTTGATCGCGACCGTGTGCACGACAGCGACATCCGCAAACTCCTGCAATGGTACAATCTGCTCATCGCTGCCGGCATCACCGACTTTGAGGAGGATCTGGAGCCTACAGAGGGCGACAATATTGATGACCGCAAAAAACAATAACCATCATGGGCATGACTCTGACCGAGCGTTTTCTCCGCTACACACAGTATGACACACAGTCGAGTGAGGACTCGGCTACGGTGCCCAGCACATCCAAGCAGTTGGTTTTCGCTGAGTTCCTCCGCAATGAACTGGTTGAGGAGGGCTTCTCTGACGTCACGATGGATGAGAAAGGCTATATCTATGCCACGCTCAAGTCAAACATGAAGAAACCAGCTCCTGTTATCGGTTTTATTTCGCACTATGACACCAGTCCCGACTGCAGCGGAGCCAATATCCATCCACGTATCGTGCAATCGTATGATGGCGGAGACATCGTACTCTCTGAAGGCATCGTCTCCTCACCAGCCAAGTTCCCCGAATTGCTCTTGCATGTGGGTGAGGACCTTATCGTCACCGACGGCAAGACCCTTCTTGGTGCCGACGACAAAGCTGGCATTGCTGAGATTGTGCAGGCCATGTGCTTTTTGCGTGACCATGACGAGATCGAGCATGGTGAGATCAGGGTGGCATTCAATCCCGATGAGGAAATCGGCATGGGTGCCCATCATTTCGATGTGGAGCGGTTTGGCTGTGAGTGGGCATACACCATTGATGGCGGCGACCTGGGCGAACTGGAATACGAGAACTTCAACGCGGCATCTGCCAAGGTGCGCATCGCAGGCGTGAGCGTGCATCCAGGCTATGCCAAGGGAAAGATGGTGAATGCCAACCGGGTGGCGGCAGAATTCATCTCACTGCTGCCTGCAGATGAAACCCCAGAGTCAACTGATGGCTATCAGGGTTTCTATCATCTGTTGGGCATACAGTCGAATATAGAGGGGGCTCAGCTGTCCTACATCATCCGTGACCATGACCGTGAGCGCTTTGAGGATCGGAAACGGTTCATCACCAGTTGTGCTGCTGAGATCAACAGCCGTTATGGTGAGAACACCTGCCAGATAGAGGTGTCCGACCAATACTACAACATGAAGGAGATGATCGATCCCAACATGCATGTCATCGACTTGGTGCTCATGGCCATGCAGGAGTGCGGCGTTCCTCCCCGTGTGCAACCCATTAGGGGCGGAACCGATGGCGCCCAGTTGTCGTTCAAGGGCTTGCCTTGCCCCAATATTTTCGCAGGTGGGGTCAATTTCCACGGGCCTTATGAGTTCGTCTCCGTTCAGGTGATGGAGAAGGCGATGCAGGTAATCGTGAAAATTTGCGAGTTGACCGCGCATTACAACGACTGATCATTTAACGCCCGACGCTTATGGCCGATTTGCCGGTGCTTGTCATGGATTTGGCACTCATCCTCATTGTGGCAGGCATAGTGTCCATCATTTTCAAGCGACTGAGGCAACCCCTTGTCTTGGGCTACCTCGTCGCTGGTTTTTTGGTGGGGCCACACATGCCCTATACGATGACGGTGGGTGACGAGCAGTCCATTGAGACCTGGGCCAACATCGGTGTGATGTTCACCCTGTTCTCGCTTGGTCTTGATTTCTCTTTCAAGAAAATCCTGAAAATGGGGGCTGCTCCCATCATTGCCACCACCACTATCGTGTTCAGCATGATGACATTGGGCATACTGGCTGGGCATTGTTTTGGGTGGAGCCAGATGAACCGCATCTTTTTGGGCGGTATGCTGGCTATGAGTTCCACCACGATTATTTATAAGGCGTTCGACGACCTCGGACTGCGGCAGCAAAACTTCTCAGGACTGGTAATGAGCGTGCTCATCCTTGAGGATATTCTGGCTATCGTGATGATGGTGATGTTGTCGGCTGTTGCCAAGGGTGGCACGCCTGGAGGGGGCGAGATGCTGAACAGTGTTCTCCGCATCGTGTTCTTCTTGGTGCTGTGGTTCGTTGTGGGAATTTTCCTCATTCCATTGTTCCTCCGTTCTGTGCGCAAGTTGGTCAATGCAGAGATCCTGCTCATCGTCTCCCTGGGGCTGTGCTGTCTGATGGCGGTGATATCCACCGAAGTGGGATTCAGCAGTGCTTTCGGAGCCTTTGTCATGGGGTCTATTTTGGCAGAGACCATCGAAGCTGAGAAAATTGTCAAGCTCGTTGAACCGGTGAAGAACCTTTTCGGCGCCATCTTCTTCGTGTCTGTTGGCATGTTGGTAGAACCGGAAATCATCGCGCAGTATGCGGTGCCGATTATCTCGTTGGTGTTGGTCATTTTGGTAGGACAGGCGATTTTCGGCACCCTGGGATTTCTTTTTAGCGGACAGTCGTTAAAGTCGGCCATGAGGTGTGGTTTCTCAATGGCTCAGATTGGTGAGTTCTCGTTCATTATAGCCACATTGGGCCATTCGCTCCATGTCATTAGCGATTTTCTTTATCCGGTGATTGTCGCGGTGTCTGTCATCACTACGTTCCTCACACCTTATATGATGAAGGCTGCCATACCTTGTTATGGCCTTTTGGAGCGACACCTGCCAAAGTCATGGGTAAGAAGACTCAATCACCTCACGATGAGTCAGCCGTCGGCTCATGGCGAGCGAGGACACTGGCGAAACTTGCTCATCTCGCTGTCTATCATCACAATTATCTATTCCATTCTGTCAGCGGCAGCCATCGCTTTGATGTTCACCTTCTTCCTGCCATTTATCAGGAGAATTCTGACGCTGTGGCGGGCGAATGCCGTGTGCGGACTGCTCACAATCGTGCTCATCTCGCCGTTTCTCAGGGCCATAGTGATGAAGAAAAACCACAGTGAGGATTTCAAGGCTCTTTGGACATCCAGTCGTCTCAACCGCTTCCCGCTGGTTTTCACCATATTGGTGAGAGTGGTTATCGCGGTAGCGTTTGTTTTCTATGTGTGCAATTACCTGTCCCATTTTTCCGCCGCCATTCTTTTCAGCCTAGGTGTGGCGATGGTCATTATAATGATACTCTCCCGTGGACTGAAAGCCAGGAGCATCCGACTTGAGCGTATGTTTATACAAAATTTGCGTTCACGAGATATCGAGGCTCAGGTGACAGGTCGTCGGCGTCCTCTTTTTGAGGGGCGTCTGCTCGACCGTGACATCCATATCGCAGACTTTGATGTGCCAGCCGATTCCAAGTGGTCAGGCAAGTCCCTGGCACAATTGGATTTGGGCCATAAGTATGGCGTACATGTGAGCAGCATCCTCAGAGCGACTCATCGACTGAATATCCCTGAGGGTGATTCGGTGATCTATCCTGGAGACAAATTGCAGGTGATTGGCAGCGACGATCAGTTGGCTGTGTTTGGCCGTGCTTTGTCTGATGAGGTGTTCGAGACGGATTATGAGTTGGAGAAACGCGAGATGAAGCTCCGCAGAATGGTCATCAGAGGCGATGGCCCGTTCGTCGGCAAGACGTTGAAGGAGAGCGGAATACGCCATATCTTCAACTGTATGGTGGTTGGTTTGGAGGAAGGTAAGGAAAATTTGTCCAAAGTGTCTCCTTCCTATCAGTTCGTCAAAGGCGACATCCTTTGGGTTGTTGGTGAGGTCGATGACCTTGACCGGCTAATGGCTAATTAGTACCATTGCACGGCATTGCTCATACCGCTTTTCTTGTCATATTTCAGCGCATCGGTGAGGGTGGATGCGTTGCATCGGAAAGTGAAGTTATAACTGGTGTAAGGAGCAAGCACTACAGAGCACGACATGTTGAAACAGTGGAGGTCGCGTGAGAGCGAAGCCGTGGTCATGGACATTTTGTGGTTGTCGAAGTCATAACCTGATGAGAAACTGATGTTCCAGCCTTTGCTCAGCCTGATGTTCCCGCTCATGTTGAGAGTTTGGGTGAACTTATAAGGATAGCGCATGGTCTTGGTGTTGAATTTTCCACCAGTGTTTTCCCTCATGGTGATGCCATAACCGAAAGAGAGCGACCACGGCATGCTGAAGGACATGTATCCATCCTCATCTGTCTCAGCTTTGCTCTTTTGTTGGGCTCCTCGCTGACCTTTGATCATGTCGTCATCCACGTTGGTCTCAATATCCGGGTCGATACCCTCATCGTCCTCGTCCTCATCTCTTTTCCTCGTTTCTGTCTCATCATCATCGCCTCCACCAAACCATTTTTTGAGTTTCTCGGGAGTGAGCGTGAAAGAGATGTTCTGCGACATGCCCTGGAAACGACCGAAACGCCCATAACCATACTCTGTGTGTGTGCCTATATATGGCTTGCCGTTATCATCAAGTTCATAGGCATAGGTGGCGAAGACGGCATTCAGGTTGAACGTGTAGTTTTTCCACCACTTGAGGCGGATCCTCATGGTGAGGTCGCTCAACGGCCGTTCCTTGGCAGCCATGTTGTAAGACATGGAGGCTCCCAATTCGTCGATGAGGCTGATGACTTTCAGCGAGTCATTGGAGTCACGTACCTTCATCTCCAGGTTGTTGGAAACATCCAACGAGATGCTTCCTGTCTTCCCCTTTCCTGGCACACCGTAAAGCCCGTTGGCATAAGGTGAGTATTCCACAAGCGACACATTGCCGTCGGCATCAGTTCGTTGATAGGATTCGTAGAAACCATAGCGGCGGGCACTGAAGTCGGGTGCATAGCTGAAGCTTATTGTCGGCGTGATGACATGGCGGATGCGGTCGATCTTATCGCCGAAAATCTTGCGGCTGGGAATCCAAAAACCGTAAAGCTTGGTGGACGCACCGAGATTCAGGCTCCAGTTGTAAACGTTGTGGAATCCATAGGTGGTGTCAGCCACTTCCTCGCCTCTCACCTCATCCCACGACTTGGTTATCTTCGAGGTGTACATGCGGTCGGTGAAATTGATCGAAGGGTTGACGTTCAGGTAATTGAACAGAGTGAAACTGCCATTGATGGGGATGGAGTGTTGGAAACCATTCTTCCAGTCCTTGATGATGTTGGAGTGCAAGAGTTGGCTTTCCTTCGTGTCTATGGAGTTGCTCATTCTTCCCGTGTAGGACACGGACAGTTTCTCATACCATCTTTCTGCTCCTGCGGCTTTCTTGCGTTTGAAGGGATAGAAGCGGCTGATGGATATGTTCAGGTCGGGCAAGGTCATGGCGATGGTCGTGTCGCGCATGTTTTGTGAGAGGTTGGCCGATGTGCTGATATTCATTCCGATGCTGGAGAACGACGTGCTGTAGCTCATCGACGAGGTTCGCGTACTTTGTGTGAGAGCCTGTGGATTGTACATGCTGGTCAGGTTGTTGCGCTCATAACTCGATGTGGCGAAGTTGACACTGGCGGAGAGAGTGCTGAACGGATTGGCCTTTGAGTCTTTCCGGTGACTCCATTGCAGTTTGAAACTCTCCTGTTCCACGAAGTCGGGCATGCCTTTGTCTCCATTCTTCGTATCCTGGTAGCTGATGTAGAATGAGCCACTGTATCTGTAGCGTTTCCTGTAGTTGCTGGCAGCAGACAATCCCCATGAGCCCTTGGTGTAGATTTCTCCGAGCAACTTGAGGTCCCATTTGTCATTCATGGCAAAATAGTATCCGCCATCGCGCAGGTAGAATCCCCTTGCGTTCTCATCTCCATAAGTGGGCATGATGAATCCGCTGGAATAGCTTTTGGAGAATGGAAAGAACCCATAGGGGATGGCAAGGGGCAGAGGGACGTCGGCTACCACGAGGTATGCTGATCCGAAGAACACATCCTTCCCCGGACGTACCTTGGCGCGTGAGAGGGCAATGTAGAAGTCGGGATGTTCCTCATCGCAGGTGGTATAGCGGCCTTTGGCAAGATAAAGGTTGCCTTCACTGTCGCGCTTGGCATATTGGCTGCGGATGTAGCCGTCCTCTTGCTGCGTGTACACATTATCTATAAATCCTTTCTTCGTTTTGAAATTATAGAGGATGGAATCGCTGTCATACTGGTCGCTTCCCATCTTGAAGATGGGCGTGCCGCTTTGGCCGCTGGCAGATGTGGAGTCGGGCATGCCATAGGCATCCACCATGCTCTTGTCGAGGTTGACGTGTGCCTTCGCGCTGGCGAGGTTCATTTCTTGATAGTCCACAACGGTATTGCCATAGAGGTAGGCATCCTTGCTGAGCGCATCATAGACAATGGAGTCGTTGGCGCTGAAGTTGACAGGAGCTTCTATGGCATTGGGCTTGGCGCGGTTGAGTGAGTCAAGGCGCAATGAGTCGTCAATGGCTTTGTTGTAGTGGTAGATGGCCAGTTGTAGTGAGTCCATCGACAGCGTATCTGGACCCGCTGCCCCATCAAAGTGGATGGTATCCGTGGGGATGGTGTCGTTGAATTGTTCGTATGTGGGTGTGGCATCGTTGGTGTTCCCTAAGTGGATGACACCCGTGGGAGTGGCTTCTTCTGGGAGAATAGTGTCTTTTTGAATAGCATCAGCAGTGAGCCGTTGCCGCTGTGCCTTAGATTTGGCACCAGGCACAGGAATAACCACCATCATCATCATGACGGTTATCAGAAGCAGCGTTGTTTTTTTTCTCGCTTTCATTCCAAAGTGCAAAAGTACGAATAAGCGAGTGGAAAGCAAAATAAAATAAGATTTTTTAATTTTCTTTCCC
>CAMZHP010000114.1 GCA_947306845.1 uncultured Prevotellaceae bacterium | reverse complement strand
GTGGGGAGCATCCAGTAATAGAGGTTGTTCACACGCTCCTGTGCTCCGTTGTAGTCGCTGTAGGCCGTCGTCTGGTTGAAGTTGCCGTAGTTTTTCTTCTCTCTCAGGAAATCGTCGCTGCATGAGGAGATGCTGAGGGCGACGGTTCCGAGCACGAGGGCCGATGCTAATATATTCTTGCTGTTCATCTTGTTTTTCCTCATCTATTAAGTTAGAATGAAACATTGATACCCATCGTGTACTTGCGAAGGTTGGGATAGCGTCCGTAACTTCCTGCCCAGGAGGCCCAACTCTTGTCGGGGTAGTTGTTGATGAAGTTGATGGCATTCTGCACGGTCAGGTTGAGGCGCACGCTGCTCACGCCGAGGGGCTTGAGCCAGTTGCGTGGCAGGGCGTAGGCCACGGTGATGTTGCGCAGGGTGATGTTCTTGGCATCGATGAGCCAGAACGAGGAGGCCTGGGCATTGACTTTGTCGTAACGCATGTTGGGCATCGATGCGGCGCGGTTGGCGGGCACGGTGACATTCCCGACGGCATCATAGATGTCGGTGTAGTTGAACATGTCGGAGAACGAAGAGGGCATGTTCTCATACTCATAGTTGTTGGCTGCCTGACGGAAGTCGGTGCCGATCAGAGCCTTGGCTCCCCAGCTGGCGTTGAACTGTGCCTGGAAGGAGAAACTCTTGTAACTGCCTCCGAGATTGAGCGTGCAGCCATAGGGGTTGCTGGAATGCTCTGAGAGGCGGATGAAGTCGTTGCCTGCGGTGATCTTTCCGTCGGCCGGAGCATAGGTCCCGTCGCCGTTGTTGTCGCCGTGGATGTCCTCATAGATGAGCATGCCGGGGCGAACCTCGCTCTTGCTCATGCCCAGATATTCGGTGATGCCATAGCGGTCGAAATACTCTTCGATGTCTTGATAGCTGCGGAACATGCCGAGGCACTTGAAGCCCCACACACCACGGTCGGTGCGCTCGCCGTAAACCATGTCATTGTATTCGGGGATGGCTTGGAAGTTGGTCACCAGCATCTTGTTGTCGCTGTATCCGGTGGAGAGCTTCAGCCAGTAGTTGAAGTCCTTGCCGATCTTGTCGCGCCAACCTACGTTGAGTTCCCATCCCCAGGCGTCCAACTCACCGTAGTTCTCGGGAGTGGCCTGTGTGCCGACAGTGGTGGGAAACATGGAGGTGCCTGTGCGGGTGGCGAAGAGCTCACGTCCGCGGTCGTAGTAGAAGTTGAAGTCGAACGTCAGGCGGTTGCGCAGGAAGTGGGCGTCGAGACCGAAGTTGGTCTTGTACGTCTTGTCCCAGTGCACATCACTGTTGACACCGGCCTTGGGCATCACGAGGGCATAGCCCACGTCGCTGTTCTGTCCGTTGCTGCCAAAAATGGCGCCCTTGGCGGCATTGCGCTCATACAACTGTGTCCAAAGCCATGCACGGATATTGTCGCGGCCCATCAGACCCCACGAGGCGCGGATTTTCAGGAAGTCTACCCACTTGACTTTCTCCTGGAACCAGTTCTCTTCTGAGATGACCCATCCGGCACTCACCGACGGGAATTTGCCCCAGTAGTTCTTCGGAGCAAACTTGGTCGAGGCGTCTGCTCTGAAGAGGAACTCAAAGAGATACTTGCTGGCGTAGGCGTAATTGAAGCGTCCCACATAGGAGAGCATGCCGCTCTCGGTGCGGTTGAAACTCACGTCCTTGTCACCGGTGCCCGAACTGGACTGGCCGTCCTGGTAGGCGATGAGGTCGGTGATGCTGCCATAGAGGGGCTCTCCCCAGGCCTCGGTCTTCTCCAGTGTGAACAGGCCGCTCACGTCGTGCAAACCGAACTGACGGGCGTATTGCAGGGTGAGGTTGTACTGATAACTGTCGTTTCTCGACATTGTACGGCTCAGCAGACCGCCATTGCTTACCAGCCGCAGCACTCCCAGGTTGCTGTTGTCATAAACGGCATTGTCGCCTGTGTAGAGGTGACCGCCCGAACCCGTGCGGCTCAGCATGCGGTAGACATCCTGGATGGTCTGCACCGTATTGTTCTTGCTGTTGCTGATGGACTTGGAGTAGGACACCTTGGCGGAGAGGCCTTTCAAAGCCTTGATCCAGTCGAAGCCGAACTCGATGCTTCCGCTGATGTTGAGGTTGTTGGTCTGGTTCTGTGTGTTGTCGCTGTGTCTCTGCACTGCGGCGAAGTTGTAGAGCTGGGTGGCGCTGGTGGGGATGCCGTTCTCCATGCCGCTGTAAACGATGGGATAGTCTCCCAAATAGTCGGGCACGAAGCGGAGGTGGGTCATCAGCCACTTGTAGTCGTAGTCGGTGCCACCACCCTGAGGTGTGGTGGAGTTGTTTTGCTCGCCCCAGTCACCGCTCACCTGCAGGGAGGTTTTTACATACTGTCCGATCTTGGCATTGAGGCCGGCGCGGAAATTCCAACGGTCGTAGTCGAGGCGGCCGATGTTGCCGTCCTGGGTATAATAGGATACTCCGGCAAAGTATGTGGCCTTGTCATTGCCGCCGTTGATGTTGAGGTTGTGGCGCTGGGTGAGGGCGGAACTCCACTCCTTGCCGAGCAGGTCGTAGTTGAGCCCGCGGGCGGCCTGCATCTCGTCGGCCTGGAAAAGTTGGGTGCGCAGTTCGATGTTGTCCTGCGTTGAGGTGTTGGCGGCACGAATGGTGTTGTAGACCTTCATGTAGCCGTAACTGTCGAGCATCTTGGGGGTGTACAGCGCGTCGGTCCATCCGAGTTGACCCGAATAACTGATTTTGGGTGCGCTGTTCTCGCCTTGCTTCGTCTTGACGAGCACCACACCATAGGCGGCACGGGCACCGTAGACGGCGGCAGAGGCATCTTTCAGTACGGTGATGCTTTCCACTTCACTCACGTCGAGGTTGTTGAAGGCGTTCTCCGTGGAGATAAATCCATCGATGACATAGAGCGGGGTGGGGTCGGGCGAACCACCGCGGGTGGCATCGGGCGTGGTGGAGGTGGCGAGCACGTCGCTCTGTCGGATATTGAGTGAGGGACTCTGACCGGGACGGTAGCCGTTGGCACTCACGCTCACGCCATTGAACATGCCCACGAGGGCATCACCGAGACTTCCCACGGAGAGGTCCTGGATATCCTTGGGTGAGATGGTTTCCACCGCTCCCGTCACGTTTTTCATCTTCTGGGTGCCGTAACCCACGACCACCACTTCCTCGAGGCTCTGGTTGTCTTCCACCAACCGTATCACGCCTCCCGGAGGCACCGTCTGGGTCAGGTAGCCGATATAGGAGATGACAATCTTGGAACCGGCAGGCACTTCCAACTCGTAGTTGCCGTCGAGGTCGGTCACCGTTCCTCCCGATGTCTGTCCGTCTATTTTGATGGTTGCTCCGATGACAGGCTCGCCGGTCTCGTCGACCACGGTGCCTTTCACCATCTGTCCCTGGGCTTGCACCGAGAGGGGTAGCATGGTGAGGAGCACGCTCGCAAAGATGCTGATGATGAGTGTTCTTTTCATATCTTGTCTTTTTTATTGTTCTGTATTGCTCCACCAGCGGGGGTCACCGGTCTTGCGGGCCACTTGCTCGGCTCCCGTCGGTGTGAAGTTGCCATTGGCGGCATCCACAAAGGCGGGGTCGGTCTGAAGCGCGTTGGTGCTGACATCATAGGAGTTGGTGGTGTATCCTTCAGTCTCGGGTGCTCCGTCAAACCAATAGGTGTTGTAGGCAAAAGTGTTGACGGCTGATGTATTGAGACGTCCCAGCAGACGGCGCGGTACCTGGCCGCTTCCGCAATCGACGAAGATATTGCTCACTATCTCATAGTTGGAGGTGGCTCTGCCGTCGAAACCGCTGTGGTTGGCCATCTGTCCTGTCTTGGCGATGTTGTACATCGTGCAGTTGCGCAGGTTGATGGAGTTGGTCAGGTATCCGGCGCGGTCGCAGCGGCAGGAGTTGTTGTAGCGGATGAAATAGTTCACTTTGTTGTCGTTGGCCGACCAGAAGGTGCAGTTGGTGGCGGTGAAGTCATTGATGAAGCCGCCGCCGTCGTAAATCTGGAAGTAGGCCGACGAACTCATCTTGTCATCGGGAGTGAACTTCACCAGACAGTTGGTGATGGAGAAGGTCTTCACGCAGTATTTTATCTTGTTGTCGAACATGAATGTGCGTACTACGTTGTTGATGACACAGTTTTGGAAACTGATGGGGTCGGTGATCTGATAGTAATTGTTGTGCTCCTCATCGAGGATATTGGGATCGGGATTCTCGCTGAGGGCAAGCACGGGCTGTGTGGAGGCTCCGCATTCAAATGTAAGGTATTTGGCCTTGAAACCGCTGCTGGTGGCCAGACCGCCTTTCTCGCCATAGGTGATGGTGGCACTGTTGGTCTTGCTCATGGAGCGCAGCGTCACGGTGTTGGCACCAAAATCGAGCACGCTGTTAAGCGTATAATGTCCGCCTGCCACTAAGTCGAAGTTGAGGTTCTCTCCCACAGCGTCCGCTGGCAGGGGATGAGAGGCGAAATACTCTCCCAGGTCGCCCTCGGGGATTTCTGCATAGGAGGCCTCAAACGAACTGAAGAGTTTCTCCGTGCCTGTGGCGGCATCGGTGTTGCCCAGACTCTGGTTGCCGAGGGTGCGGATGACCAGACGGTAGTTGACATCTTCCTCGCGTGAGGTAGTCAGACTGCATCCGTCCACCACGGTGCTCACTAATGGCGTGCTCTCGTTGCCACGGTCATAGAGTGTCACCTCATAACCGCCGGCACCATGGACCACGGGCCAGGCAATCGTCATGCGGTCACCGTCGGTGTTGGGCGTGATGGTGATGTCGCTTTCTGCCGGTGACACCAACTGGCTGTTGCGGACACTGCTCGTGAACGTGTCGTCATCACCATAGGTGTCGGCGCAGGATACCATCAGCCATGTCCCCATGGCGATGACAGCACCTGTGCAAAGCATCTTGCATGATACAAATTTGTTCATAAGAATAGGTTGTAGGTTATAAATATGTTATTATAAGATTCTAAAAACAAAGACGGGTACCAACTCCATTTGTACCCGTCTTTGCTTCATTTTCTTCTTGACATGCTTCTTTTTGACTATTGGATGAAAAAAGTCAAATATTCCAAAATCCCCAAATTTTATTGGCTCAAATATTCCAAAATCCCCAAATTTTACTGTATTCCGAAGTCTTGCTGCTGCTTTTCCACCTCCTCGAGCATCTTGCGGCGCTCCTCTTCGGTGAGGTTCTCCTGGGTGCGGGGGATGTGGCGCCCTCCGGCGTTGCGCCAGCCAGCGGGACGGTTGACCACCTTGCTCGTGCTGTTGAGTTCGTAGCACATCTTTCCCTCGTATGGTACGCTGCTGATCTCCAAGGTGTCGGCGGCAGGGGCATGGATGCCCTCGTAGGTGGGACGGGCGATGATGCGGATTTTGCCGGCCTGATGGGTGCTGCGGACAAGGATGGGTGCGCTGCCCCATTCCACGACGCGGGGATTGGCCATGATGCGGTCGTCGCTGATGATGCGTCCTTCGCCTTCAATGTCGAACGTGACGTGCTCGATGGCGCTGCGACGCACGTTGCCGTTGTCATCGGTGATCTCTGCCACGACCACGATGAAGTCGCTGCCGTCGGCCACCAACTGGCGACCCATCTCGTCGGCATAGAGCCGGATTTTCGTGCTCCTGCGCGATGGCATCTTCTTCTCAGAGCAGACCACCTTCCCGTCTTTGATGCCCTCGGCGAGCAACGACACTTTTTGCCAGTTGCGCTTGGTGTAACTGATGGTACGGGCTTCCCAGGAGTCCCAGAAATCCTTGAACACGGCCGGGGCATGTGGGATGCCCTCTGCATCGTGCACAATGGGCAGGGTGGCGACTTTATCTCCTTCGTAGGCTGTCAGCCGCACACTGTCGCAGTTGCTGAACACCACCACATCGTGGTCGGAGAACGGGGTCATCTCATGGGCGATGAACACCATCGGGGCAAACATCTTTTCGGCATCTGCAATGGGAGCGGAATATTCGCCGTTTACCTGTGACCTGAAGGCCTCAAAGGCATACTTCTTCTGGCGGAAAGCATCGTAGATGCCCCCAAGGTAGGCGTCGGGGTGATAACCACGCTGATGGTCGAAGGGATGCCACTGGCAACCGCCGATGAACTGCCGCTGACCATGGTACATCATGCCGTAGGTGTCGGTGAGTGACAAGGCGGCTGCGAGCATCGCCTTCTCGCCCCATCCGCGGGCGGCTCGGTTGATGGCATTGTGGGCATACCAGTCATCGACATATTCGCCCCACTCGCGCGTGAAAATACATTTGTCGGTGTCGAGCGTGCCCTTGCCGATGTTGTAGGCCCAGTCGTAGAGCACGTCGTAGTTCTCTTTCACTCCGGCAGAGTTGATGTCGGCGGCGGCCACGGGACGGCCGGGATATGGAAATTCCTCACGCGTCACCTCAAGGGCTTTCAGGGCGAAGTCCTGCGGATACCGGGTCTCGTTGAGGATGGGCTCCCACATCAGCACCGACGGGTGGTTGCGGTCGCGGCGGACGATGTTCCGAGTGTTCTGATGCACTTTCTCTGCCCATTCAGGGTCTTTGTTCCAGAACTGCCAGCCTGGGGTGGGCACGATGACAAAGAGCCCCAGTTCGTCACAGGCATCCATAAACGATGGGTCCTGTGGGTAGTGGGCGGCACGGATGATGGTCATTCCGGCCTCGCGCAGTCGCAGGGCATCGCGCCACTGCTGACTGTTGGGCACGGCATTGCCCACATAGGCAAAATCCTGATGGCGGTTGCCGCCCACCATCTGATGATAGGGCTTCCCGTTGAGCCAGAAACCGTCTTTGCCACGGAACTCCGCCTTGCGGATGCCCATACGCACCATTCCTCCGTCGGCGCACTGACGACCGTTCATCACACGGATTTCCACATCATAGAGATAGGGGTCTTCGGGTGACCACAGGTGTGGACGGTCGATGGTGGTGGCCAGCGTCACGGTCGCCATCAGTCCCTCGTAGGGTGGCATCGCCACTCGTGCCTTGGTAGTCTTGACGGTCTTGCCGTCGCGGTCTTTGATAAGGGCAACAATCTGGGGCTTGAGGTCGGAGGCGTTGTCCTTGCAGATTTCCACATCAATGAAGACATCGGCACTCTTTTCCGAGATGTTGTCATAATGGAGAAACACACCGCCGCCTGCCACCTCATTGCGCTGCAGGGCATCGGTGATATAAAGTGGTGACTTGCCGATGAGCCACACATCGCGGTACATGCCGGCATGATAGGCAAAGTCGAGTTGGTTTTGCGGCTTTCCCGGGGGATAGTTTTTGTCATCGCTGTTGTCGGCTTTCAAGGCGACAAGACAACTGGCTCCGGCTTTCACTCCCGCCTCGGTGAGGTCGACGATGATGGGCAGATAACCACCTTCATGCATGCACACCAGCCTGCCGTCGACATACACTTGCTGCTTGCCCATCACACCCTCGAAATAGAGCGTGACATGCTTGTCGGCAAGGTCGGCGGGCATGGTGAACCGCTTGCGATACCAACAGACTCCTTGGTAGTTGCGGCCACCGCTTGTTCCGTCGGGCTCGAGCCGTGCGGTGTGGGGAGCACATACCACTTCCCAGGCGGCATCGTCGAAGGCGGGTGCTTGGGCATTGGTGGCATCACCGAGATAGAAACGCCAGCCTTCGTTGAAGTTATAGATGATGCGGCCGCTGTCTTTCAGCGGAAAGAATCCCGCGACTGAGGTGGGTTGCGCCTGTGCTGCCATGGCAAGCAGGAGACCCCAGATGATAAGTAGTTTTTTCATTTATTTAATTTTCAATTTTCAATTTTCAATCTTCAATCATGGTATCAGCTCCACATGCTTTATGCGCTGGCGGCGCCAGGTATATACCACATGGATATGACCGTCGCGGCTTTGGATGATGGAGGGGTAGGAGTATTGCAGGATAGGACTGTCTTCCAAGGTGATCCAGTGGGTCCAGTGCTCGCCGTCGTCGCTGCGGAGAATGGAGAGCGGCGTGCGGGCCCCCTTCTCCTTGTCGGGTTCGATGGGCCAGTCATTGCAAATGAGCGCATAGCCGCCCTCTTTCAGACTGACGGCATCCAGGCCGCTGTTGTTGTTGGGAAGGTCGGACAGGCTCAACTTGCTCCAGGTCTCGCCGTTGTCACTGCTGTATGTCACGCCGATCTGACGGCTGCGGGTGCGGCATAGGGCTTTCAGTCTGCCGTCGGGCAGGATGATGATGCTGGGCTGGATGGCTTTCACCCCGTTGTCGGCATCGACGAAGGCGGTGCGCTTCCAGGTCTTTCCCATATCGTCGCTGTACTCGAAATAGAGTTGCCACCCGTGGCGCTCATCGCTTGTCGGCGAGATGAGCCTGTCCTTGTTCAGGATGGGCTTGTTCTTGATGGGACCATAGATGGTGTCAGGCAACTGCTCGCGCTTGCTCCAGGTCTTGCCTCCGTCTTTCGAGCGAACCAGCCATCCCTTCCATCCGGCTACGTTGACACCGATTTTGAAGTAGATGCGCAACTCGCCGTTGGGCATCTCATAGATGACGGGATTCCAGCATGCCTCGCGGTGGTCGGGGGAGAACACTCCGTCGGCTGCCATCTGGGGCGCAGTCCATGTGGTCTTGCCCTTGGGCTTGCGGCTCACCCAGATGCACACGTCGGGGTTGCGCTCTTTCGTACCGCCGAAGTAGGTGGCCACAAGGTCGCCGTTCTTGGTCTCCACGATGCTGGCAGAGTGACATTCGGGGAAGGAGGCTTGCTTGTAGAGAAACTCATTGACCACCACTTGCTGACCGCGTTGAGGCAGGGCGCATTCAAAGTGATAGTCACCCGAACCGATTTCTTTCTGACTGCCATCGGGCAGGCAGATGGTGGCGGTGGTGTTGGCGGGTATGGATACCTGCCAGTTGAGTCGCCCGTTTGCTTTCTTCCAGCGGCTTGAGATGGTTCCGTAGATGCTCTCATAACTGCCTTCGATGTCGTCCATCTCATCCACGGAGAAGTCGGGCTTGAGCAGGATTTTCTTGAAACCCGGGGCGGCGGACCGGATGCCGGCCACATCCTCATAGAGCCACGAGAGGAGGTCGCCCAACAGCATCACATGGTTGCCGCTGTTCATCTTCGGACTGGCGGTGTCGCCGTTCCACA
>CAMZHP010000113.1 GCA_947306845.1 uncultured Prevotellaceae bacterium | reverse complement strand
TACAATGCCGATGGCTCTTTCCCCACCATTATGCCCACCGATGAGGGGGTGATGCCGCTGGAGAATTTCTGTCCATACCGGAAGGTAGAGGCTGAGACGATGGCTTTCTCCAAGGGTCTGAAGACGGAACAGAATGATGAGGTTGGGGTGTATGTCACTGATATCCATAATGGTGATTACATTAAACTCCGTTCCGTGAACTTCGGTATCGGCATCCCGCGCACCTTCACGGCACGTGTTGCCAGCGGACTGCGAGGCGGTGCCATCGAGGTGCGTGTCGACAGTGTCCACGGTCAACTTCTGGGTAGGGTGGCCGTACCTGGCACAGGCGGCTGGGAGAAATGGCAGACCATCACGACCGACCTGAGGGAATATGCCACTGGTGTTCACGACCTCTATTTCGTGTTCACTGGCAGAAAGGGCCCGAAGCTGTTCAATTTCGACTGGTGGGAGATGCGTGGACTGGAGCAGGTCAATATGCCGCTGTTCCAGACCAAATACACCGCAGACCCGTCACCGCTGCTTGTGGGCGACACCCTCTTCCTATACACTTCACATGACGCATCTCCAGAGGATATTCCTGACCTCAATGAGAAAAATTCCGCCGGCTTCTTCATGTACGATTGGCTGCTGTGGTCGACCACCGATATGGTCAACTGGACGGAGCATGGAGCAGTGGCATCACTGAAGGACTTCTCCTGGCGCAGCCGCGAGAATGGGGCCTGGGCAATACAGACTGTGGAGCGTAACGGCAAATACTATCTCTATGCGCCATTGCACGGACATGGCATCGGCGTGTTGGTGGCAGACTCCCCCTACGGACCTTTCAAAGACCCGCTGGGAAAACCTCTGGCGTGGCAGAAGGAACATTGGGATGACATCGACCCCACTGTTTTTGTGGATGATGACGGACAGGCATATATGTATTGGGGCAATCCCAATACCTACTATGTGAAGTTGAACGATGACATGATCTCCCTGAAGGGCGACATCGTGAAGCTTGATTACAAGATCGAACATTATCAGGAGGGACCATGGTTCTACAAGCGCAATGGGAAATATTATCTCAGCTATGCCACCACCTGCTGTCCGGAGGCTCTGGGCTACGCCATGAGCGATAGTCCTACCGGTCCATGGCAGAGCAAAGGGTATATCATGCGGCCCACCCAGCGTGACAGAGGAAACCATCCAGGCATCGTCGACTACAAGGGACATTCCTATATTTTCGGACAGAGCTATGACCTGATGCATCTCGACACCTTTGTGCATCATGAGCGCCGGTCGGTCTCTGCCGTCGAGATCAACTATCTCCCCGACGGAACCATTGCCGAGGTGCCTTATTGGCTTGACCAGGAACCCATAGGCCAGTTGCAGGCTCTCAATCCCTATCAGCGTGTGGAGGCTGAGACCATGGCTTGGGGAAAAGGCTTGAAGAGTGCAAAGATGGGCATCCCCAATACGGGTGTGGTGGCTGACATGCCATTCTCCACTGGCAGAGTCAACATGTATGTGACGGATATCAACGACGGAGAATACATCCGTCTGCGAGGTGTGGATTTTGGCGAAAAGAGTGCACGGCAGTTTGTCATTGCAGCAGCCGCAGAAGGTTCATGCGTGCTGACGCTGCGTTTGGACAGTCCCGATGGTCAGGAAATCGGTCAGATGACCATCCCCTCAACAGGTTCGTTGGAGAAATATCGCCAATTGTCTGCCAAGGTAAAGAATGCGGTGGGCAAGCATGATTTGTACCTCTGCTTCAGTCAGGCAAAAGGGGATGTCCGTCTTGATTGGTGGAAATTCAAGAAGTAAATGTTCATTTTTTGCTCCATAGAAGAAAACAAGTAAACAATTTGATACATCATCTAAAGTGTATAATGTCATATTGCATTAACTTTGCAGCTGTGAAAATACAAGCTGAGCCAGACTCCACCCTTTTGGTCTAAGCACTAAATCACAGATTCAATAGGCAATTTTCTATAAATTATAATCATGTATGAGATAGTTTGTTAGTTAGATTTACTTGATACTTAAGTATATCATCTACTTTTCTAAAGAGTGCTGAGTCGTGAGACACGGCACTTTTTTTGATGTAGTTATCAGATGTCTTTCTGGATTTTCCTGAGCAACTCTGACTTCCCATCGTCAATCAGTTTGAGAATCAACTCACCGAAGAGTGTGTTCTGCCATGCAAACCAAGAACGTGTGTATTTGGCTGCATTATCTTTATGGAAAGACTCATGCATGAAGCCTGTGCCGTTGTCGGTATCGACAAGCATTTGCATGCATTTGGCGATTTCGTCGTCATTCTGACTGGTGAACGCCTTCATCATGATAGACATGGGCCACACCATGTCATGTCCAATATGTGGACCGCCTATGCCCTCGCCCTTTTTGCCACGGAAGAAATAAGGATTATCCTCACTCCAGACAAAGCGGCGGGTATTTTGATAGACGGGGTCATTGATATCCACATCGCCAAGATACGCCATGGCGAGCAAGCTTGGCACATTGGCATCATCCATCAACAGTTGGTTGCCGAAGCCATCCACCTCAAAAGCATAGATCTTGCCATATTTCGGATGATGGTAGATGGCGTATTTCTGAAGTGCCGTCTCCACCTCGTCGGCCAACTGAGAAAACCCCACAGCCGCCCCAGCATCATGGTTGACCGTTGTCAATATCTCAGCGATTTTCCTCAGGGAGGTGACAGCGAAGAAGTTGGAAGGTACAAGATAGAGAAAGACGGTAGCATCGTCAGACGGACGAAACACAGAGGCAATCAGTCCCACTGGTTTCACCGGATTGCCATATCCGTCATTGCACACAGTGTCATATTGTCTCTCGGTCTTGCGCATGAAGCGGTATGGCCCCTTGTTCTCCTTGCGCTGCTGCTCACGGAAAGTTTTTAGAATCTTGGACACAGCCTCGCGCCAAAGATCACCGAAAACCGTAGCATCTCCTGTCACTTGCCAATAATAATATGCCAGGCGGATGGGATAACAGAGTGAGTCGATCTCATATTTCCGTTCGTGAAGGTTGGGATTCATGTCAGTATAGTCCGACATCCATTCACTGCCGGTGGGCCCGAAATTGAATGCATTGGCATAGGGATCCAAGCAAATACACTTCAACTGCCGCAGAATGGTTCCCCTCACCATTCGACGTATCTTCTCGTCTTTTTTAGCAAACTGCACATAAGGCCATACTTGTGCACCTGAATCGCGCAGCCACATGGCATGAATGTCACCTGTGTAGACAAAAGTGTCGTCATCACCGTCTTCTGTCAGGCTGTAGTGCACGGTAGTGTCTAGCGTGTTAGGAAAGCAATTCTCAAACATCCACGCCAGATAAGGCGTGTCCTTGAGCAGTTTTTTCACTTCCTTAATTTTCTTTTCAATGGTTTCGGAGGTGAAAAGTCGTTCTTCCGGTGCGGGCCGTCGGGTCACTCTGATGTTGTCGGCAGGTGCCGCTATCGACTCAGCGAAAGTCTGTTGTCGTGAACTGTCTTGAGCAATGGCATGACCTGCCATGCACAGCAGGACTGTCCAAAGAATGCAGATTTGTTTTTTCATTGTAATTGCTTGGCTTAATTCATTTTGGATAGTTACATGAAGCGATGTATCCCTCCTTGTTATAATATATCAACGCTCCTGGGCTTTTTCCTGTGCAAAAATAAAAAAAACATCTGACATTATCGAATCAGAGATTTTTTTTGTGCTTTTTCCGTTGATGTGCTATCAGGATTGTTGGAAAAGTATTAATTTTACGGCATGGAAACAAACAAGAGAATAGTATTTATCGATTACATTCGTGTATTGGCATGTCTGATGGTGATGCTGGTACATGCCAGTGAGAATTTCTATGGAGTTGATTCATCAGGTCTTGCTGGCAGTGTCTCTATGTTGGCCAACGAGCAGAACCGCTTTTGGGTGGCCTTCTACGATGGTGCTCTCGGCCGTGTCTCAGTCCCCTTGTTCATGATCGTATCAGCATTCTTGTTGGTGCCTCTACGTGAGGGACAGACGATGAGTGGTTTTTATCGCCGTCGATTTTTACGCATTCTGCCGCCTTTCATTTGCTTCCTGTTGCTCTACACTTTCTTGCCCTTATGCTGGGGAGGCATGACATGGGAGCAGTCTCTCTCCGACCTGAAGTCACTGCCTTTTAACTTCCCGTCCATGGGAGGGCATCTGTGGTTCATGTACCCGCTCATCAGTCTCAATTTGATCATTCCCGTTGTTTCACCATGGTTGGAAAGGGCCTCAGCAAAAGAGGAGCGAATCTTTCTCTGTATTTTTGCCTTCAGCACCCTCATGCCCTGGCTTCACCGTTTCGTTCAACCAGAGTTGTGGGGCGAGTGTTTCTGGAACCAGTATGGCATGCTATGGTATTGCTCAGGTTATCTGGGTTACTTGGTCTTGGCCCATTATATCCGTGTGCATATTAATTGGTCACGCCAGCATAAGTTGACTATTGGTATCGTTTGTTTTCTCATCGGTGCAGTGTTTACTGCATGGAGTTTCTGGTGGAAGGGACAGCCTGGACAACTGATTGAGACACCGATGCTGGAGTGGTCGTGGGAGTTCTGCACACCCAATGTGCTGCTTGCTACCTTCGGTCTTTTTTTGGTCTTCTCATGCATCCGTTCCAAGAAAGCGCCGGCTTGGATAGATGCGCTGTCGCGTATGTCATACGGCATGTATCTGATGCACATGCTTTATCTGGAACCCATTGCCTCTTGGATAATAGGAGGAGACCCTGCACATCCAACTCTGCCAGTATGGCTGGCAATCCCTGTTATTGCCCTACTCACCTATATTTGTGCCGCAGCCACCACTCGACTTCTGTCACTGCTTCCAGGAAGCAAGTATGTCGTCGGGTGTTAATATCATATAGTAAGTACGATAATTGAGGGGAGAATACAAATTCCAGGTCACAGGTTTTTACTTTTCCTGATTTTTTTCGTCAAATGGTAGAAAGGCATATCCTGCAGGTGCCGGAGAAGGGACTTGCGGGATGGTTATTGTATTACATCCAACATGAAAAAAATGAAGAAGTTATTGCTTTGCCTGGCCATGCTGTGCGGTGTGGCAGCCACCACTTTTGCCGGTGACATCAAAGATCTTGGAGATTCCAAGTATGAGTTGCGTGCGGGCGACCTTACTTTGGTTGTCGATGCCGCACATGGCGGAAAAATCCTTTCGTTCAAGTACAAGGACACAGAGACCATCTCGCAGTCGAGATTTCCGGAGTCGTTTGGAAGCACGTTCTGGACAAGTCCGCAAAAGGAATGGAACTGGCCGCCGGTGCCGGAGTATGACAAGCAGCCCTATACCGTGGAGGAAAGCGGAGCTGTGCTTAAGATCACCAGTCAGGTTTCGGAGAAACTCAAATTTCAGATAGGCAAGGAGTTCGCATTCAATCGCAAAGGCAATGCGTTCGTGGTGACCTATACCATCACCAACAAGGACAGCAAGGAACGCAAAGTGGCTCCATGGGAGATTACCCGTGTGCCCAATGAGGGTTTTATCTTCTTCGATGCCAAGTCAGAGGAAATCACCCCAGCCAACCTGATTCCCTTCAAGCCGGAGTTTGGTGCTGTATGGTATGCTACCGATGCCACCAATGAGAACCGCAAGATCAATGCCGACGGAAAGGGTTGGCTGGCCTATTGCAACAACGGGCTGATGATGGTGAAGAAATTTGCTGACCTCGATAAGTCGCAGCCTGCCCCAGGTGAGGCAGAGATACAGGTCTATGTCAACAGAGGAAAGACGTACATCGAGTTGGAGAGTCAGGGGGCATACAAGACGCTTCAACCAGGTGAGTCACTCACCTGGACGGTGAATTGGATGCTTGCTCCTGTCAGTGATTCACAGCCCTCCAAGAAACTGCTGAAGACGGCTCGCAAGTTGGCGAAATAACATGGTCTGAGGCCTTTCTAAGTATCTCAATCATCAAGGGGATAGGACAATTCAGTCCTATCCCCTTGATGACGTTTTATGATATGTGGCTTATAGATGGCGTTACTATGATATGTGGCTTATCAGTGTCCTCTGCCAAAATGTCTGTGGCGGTCATCTTTGTCGTGGCCTATGTTGCGGCGGAATTCTTTGTCTGCAGAGGGATGACGGTCTGAGATGACAATCTGTGGCCGGTTTCCGTTAAAATGCCTTTCCTTGACACGTATTTCATGAATCCTGGGCGGGGCGGGTCTTTCAAAGCGATGGCGTGCATAAAAACTGACATCTCTGTGGTTGTGCCCACCTCGGAAACTGATGAATACAGCCGGTCGGTGCTTGAACAGCCTTCCCCTGTTGTAGCGGCTGTATATAGATAATACCAAGTTGTTTGCTCTCCATGTGATGGGTCGGTAGAACCATCCACTTCTCAGGTAGTTGTCGTACTGCCGGTCGGAGAGCACGTGGCTCAGGTCGCGGTTGCGGATGATCCAAGATGTTCCGAGCACGTCGGCTTCGCAGTTTACGTTGAGCAGATAATCGAGGTTGATCTCATACACAGCCTCATATTGTGATTCTGTCAGATCCAGTTCATAGGCCATCTTGTCGCTGAGGAACAGTGCTTCTTCCCGGGCAGTCTCGAATGGCATTGCTGTGGCGGAGACGGCGATAGCCATCATTGCAGCCATTATGGTCAGAGTCTTTTTCATGATTGAGATGTTTTGATGTTATATACTATTTATTTATCTATTCTTTTGTCTCTATTTCCCAAGATGTCTCTTATCCTCTTTTCAGGCTCTCAACATACTGTGGGTAAGCCGGGCTGATCACAACGAAGAATCTGCATGTGGCTTTGAAGAATTTCTTGGCGGTTTTCTTGAAACTGCTCACTCGGGTTGCCATTGCTGTGCTGTCAAACTTGACAGTTGCGGTCGGGGTTAATTCCATTGTCTTCATAATCGTATTTTTTTATTGTTATTATTTTCTTTTGTTTTGTCAGGGCTGGCCTGTTGTTTTTGTTTCTGCGGCAAAGATAGGTCGGGTCTGAAGAACTGCAATCATTTTTTGTTTTTTTCCCCAAGACAATGAGCGACAGACAGCCGCATTTGCGACAGATGGGGGAAATAGACTTTTTATTTGTCGCACGTTTTAAAAATCAAAACAACTTTTTCGCTTTTCCCCAATAAATTGATTAATTTTGCATCCGACATTGGTGATACAGGGTGTTCCACCTATGTATAGAGGGAATCAGGTGCAAATCCTGAGCAGTACCCGCTACTGTCATCTCCATTATGAAAAGTCAAAAAAGCCACTGAGAGAATTGGGAAGGCAGACTTTTCGGAGAGAGCCAGGAAACCTGCCATGTCGCAAATAGGACGAAACTAAAGCCTCGGGAATAAGGCCAAGTGGAGTTATTTCTTACTATTATTATCATGAGAAGACTGTTATTGATGATAGTCTGTCTGTCATGTATGTACGTTGGTGCCCAGACTCCAAGCAAAAAGAGCCTGTCGAACGATACGATTACATTGGATAACGTGACAGTGACAGGTAAATCGAAGACCCAGCGGTTGCGCGAGGGTGCTTTCTCTGTCAATGCCATCGACATCCGGTCCGTGGCCAGCAGCATCAGTTCGCTCAGCAGTCTGGTTGACCGCACCGCCGGCGTGAAGATCCGGGAAGAAGGCGGTGTTGGATCCGACTTTGATTTGAGCATCAACGGCATGTCGGGCAACTCCGTACGCTACTTCATTGACGGTGTGCCTCTCGACACCAAAGGTTCGGGGGTGACCCTTGCCAGTCTGCCCGTGAACCTCATCGAGCATATCGAAATCTACAAGGGAGTGGTTCCCACCTGGCTCAGCAGCGATGCGCTGGGCGGTGCCGTGAACATCGTCACCAACCGCCGCAGGACCAACTATCTGGATGCCTCCTACGGCTTCGGGTCATATCACACGCACAAAGGCGACCTCAACGGACAATACGTATTGCGCAATGGCCTCACCATCCGCCCCACAGTCGGAATCAACGCCTCGAAAAACGACTATATGATGAAAGGTGTTGAGGTGTGGGACGAGGAAAGCCGTGAGTATGTGGCCGCCGACCGAAGGCGCTTCCACGATGGTTACCTCTCTTTCCTCGGACAACTGGAGGTCGGCGTGAGAGACAAGTGGTGGGCAGATGATTTCTTTGTCGGAGCCTCCTTCAACAAAGTGAACAAGGAAATCCAGACCGGTCAGATACAGACCAAGGTGGTGGGCGAAGCGGAAAGGCATTCCGGGGCCTGGGGTGTTTTTGCCAACTATCAGAAGCATCATTTCCTGCTGCGCGACCTCAGCGCCACCCTGTCGTTCTCGCACACCTGGGACCATTCACAGACCGTCGACACCACCTATCGCAAATACAACTGGAACGGAGAGTTTATCAAGAGTTCACGCAATGAGATCACGGGACGTTCACGCTCCCTTCGTCACTACAAGCGCCCCTTGACCATCGGGCGTGCCGATCTCACATACACGTTTGCCGAGGGACATTTGGCCAATCTGAGTTATGCCCTCAACCGCACGGGCAATGACCGATGGGACGAGGTGGACAAGAGTTTCGAACCAGCCAACGACATCTTGGAGAAACACATCATCGGTCTCGCCTATAATCAGTCGCTCTTCGGAGGGAGGATGGCCAACACCTTCTTCCTCAAGGACTACATCAACCATCTCAACATCCGACAGACAGACATTCCCACGGTGACAGGCTCCAGAGATGTGCAAGGCTCCTCTACCCAAAACGACCTGGGATGGGGAGCAGGACTCCGTTTCCAACTGATGGAGCCGTTGTCGGTCAAGGCCAGTTATGAGCACAGCGTCAGACTGCCGCTGGCAAGAGAGTTGCTGGGCAATGGCACCACCATCTACGCCAATGTCACCCTCGAACCCGAAAAGAGCGAGAATGCCAACCTCAGTCTCTTCGGCACCCTGAGAAGCCACGACCACACCCTCTCCTACGAAGTGAGCGGATTTCTTCGCCATGTGGACAATTACATCCAGCCGCAGGTGTCGGAGAAAGAAGGCATGATGCAGTACGTCAATGTGCCGGCGGTACATATCAAAGGCATCGAAGGGGAGTTGAGGTATGACTGGCAGCAGCGACTGCAGGTGGTGGGCAACGTGACCTGGCAGGACGCACGCGACCGCATGGAATTCAAGAGCG
>CAMZHP010000112.1 GCA_947306845.1 uncultured Prevotellaceae bacterium | reverse complement strand
AGGTCGTCCTCCACCTCGGGGCCATCGGCAAGGGTGAAGCCCATGCGCGAGAAAATGTCGATGATCTCGTTGGTCACGATGGAGATGGGATGACGTGTGCCCAGCGCGATAGGGTAGGCGGTGCGGGTCAGGTCGAGGTCGTCATTCTGGTTGTCGGTTGATGCCAGCGACTCGCGCAACGCATTGATATGTTCGAGGGCAGTTTGCTTCAACTCGTTGATTTTCATTCCAATGGCGCGTTTCTCTTCGGCGGCCACCGAACGGAAATCAGTCATCAGGGCGGCTATCTCGCCCTTTTTGCTCAGATATCTCACACGAAGCTCTTCTATCTCCTCGGCATTCGAGGCCTGAAGGCTCTGCACTTCCTTCAGAAGTGACTCTATTTTCTCAAGTAACATTTTCCTTTGGTTTAAAAACGGTGCAAAGGTAATATTTTTCAGATAAAATAGGAAATATATCGAAATAAAGTTGTACTTTTGCCCGTAATATCGTCATGATTATTGCTAATACCCCAGTTCAGAGATGATGGGGCGTGCAATCGGTTAATTTGAGAGATATGAGAAAAAGCGCACTGTTCTTTTTCTGCATGGTCTGCCTCATGCTTGGCATGACCATCAGTTGCAAGGACAAAAAGCCAGAGGTGCCCACCGACTCCCTGTCAGCAGACACGGCGGTGGTAGCCGACACTGTCGATACGGTGGGGATCGACACCATCCCCGAGGATGCCATGGACAGCCTCATCTCCGCCACACCCATGCCTGTCACGGCGGATGAGCTGTTTGATGACTTCCTCTTCAATTTCACGGCCAATAAGAAACTGCAGTATGAGCGTGTTGCCTTCCCCTTGCAGGTGACCGACGGCGACAGCGTGACCACCATCGAGCGCAATGACTGGAACCACGAGCGCTATTTCATGAAGCAGGAGTTCTACACCCTGATTTTCGACGATGAGAGTCAGCTCGAACTGGCTAAGGATACCCATCTTGACAGCATTGTGATAGAGAAGATCAACCTTCATGCCAAATCGGTGGAGCAGCATGTGTTCAAGCGTATCAACGGACAGTGGATGCTCACCGAAATCGTGCTCAACAACACCTACCAGAGTCCTAACAGGTCGTTCCTCGACTTCTATGAGAAGTTCGCCTCCGACTCGCTCTTTCAGATACAGAGCATGGACGAGCCTGTGAGCACGGTGCTTCCCGATCCAGATGATGATTACTCGACGATAGAGGGTGAGTTCTATCCTGACCAATGGCCAGAATTCAAACCACTTGACTTTCCTTCCGATGTCATCTACAACATACTTTATGGCCAGCAATACCGGAAGAGCCGTCAAAAGCTCTTCGTGCTCAGGGGCATTTCCAATGGCCTGGAGGCGGAGATGACTTTCAAGCAGATTGACGGGAGATGGAAACTCGTCAAACTCATCAACTGATGTCCCTGGAACTGACCAACTCAGAAACCCATTCTTATGAGAGACCTCAGCCATTTCAATCTGAAAGCGAACAATACGTTCGGCATTGAAGCCTTTTGCCGGCGTTTTGTCGAGATAGAGAGTGCCGAAGAGGTGACACCGCTTGTCTGCTCACTTACCAGCGATGACCTGCCACTGCTTATTATTGGTGGCGGAAGCAACCTGCTGCTGACCGGTGATTTCGAAGGCACTGTGATCAAGTCGGCCATCAAAGGGGTGGAATCGACGAGCGAGGATGGCCATGTGCTGCTCCGTTGCGGTTCAGGCGAGACATGGGACGATATCGTCAGGCTCTGTGTCGACCATGGCTGGTATGGGACGGAGAACCTCTCGCTCATCCCTGGTGACGTGGGGGCTACAGCGGTGCAGAATATCGGTGCTTATGGCACTGAGGTGTGCGACCTCATCTGGAGCATTGAAGCCGTTGATATGGTCACCGGACTGAGTGAAACCATCGACCCGAAGGACTGCGACTATGCCTACCGCGACAGCCGCTTCAAGCATGAATGGAAAAACAAATATTTCATCACCGCCGTCACCTACAGGCTCTCAGAAACTTTCAGTCCGGTTCTTGACTATGGCAATATACGCAGCGAGCTCGACAGGCTTGAGATTCCCAAGCCTACGGCATCCCAACTGCGCCAGGTAATTATCGATATCCGCAATGCCAAACTGCCTGATGTCAAGGTGGAGGGCAATGCAGGCAGCTTCTTTGTCAACCCTGTCATTTCACGAGAGAAATACCTCCAGCTTCAGGCCGAGTATCCGCAGATGCCTCACTACACCATCGACGAGGACCACGAGAAAGTGCCGGCTGGATGGCTGATAGAGCGCTGCGGATGGAAGGGCCGCTCGCTGGGGAATGCTGGAGTGCACGACCGTCAGGCACTGGTGCTTGTCAACAAGGGCGGAGCTACTGGTCAGGAAGTGCTGAAGCTCAGCAAAGCAGTCAAGGCGGATGTCCTGGCGCGTTTCGGTATCGAGATCAATACTGAAGTGAATATTGTGTGACTTTTCCCTTCCATGACAGAGGATGACAGATATGCGACTGACTTTCTTGGGAACGGGCACTTCAGGCGGAGTGCCAAGCATTGGATGCCGCTGTGAGGTGTGCCGCAGCACCGATCCACGCGACAAACGACTGCGATGCTCGGCACTGCTCGAAACCGACTCCACACGGGTGCTGCTTGACTGCGGTCCCGATTTCCGCCAGCAAATCCTTCCTTTTGATTTCAAACCTATCGATGCCGTACTGCTCACGCATATTCACTACGACCATGTGTCGGGCATCGATGACATCCGTCCGTTCTGCACCTTCGGACCTGTGAATGTCTATGCCGATGCACCGACGGTGAAGGCGCTCCGCATCACCATGCCCTATTGTTTCGGCGAGCATCTCTACCCGGGTGTTCCGCTGCTCAACCTCCACACCATCGCTCCCCATGAACCGCTTCAAGTGGGCGATATTGATATGATGCCCTTCCAAGTAATGCATGGGAAATTGCCCATCCTGGCCTTCCGCATCGGTTCGCTGGCCTACATCACCGACATGAAGACCATTGATGACGGAGAAATGTCCTATCTGGAAGGGATCGACACATTGGTCGTCAATGCCCTGCGCATAGAGAAGGAACACCATTCCCATCAGCTCCTGGCCGATGCCATCGCCTTTGCCCAAAGGGTGGGGGCGCGTCGCACCTATCTCATCCACTGCACCCATCAGATGGGACTCCATGCCGAGACCTCACGCATATTGCCCAAGGGCGTTTTCCTCGCCTATGACGGCTTAACCATAACAATCTGATTCAGCGATGTCTTTCCTCACCCGAACATATCCTTTCATGCAGAGCGGGCACTGGCCGAGAGACTGCGTCTTTTATGGCGTGGGCATCTGGGCGATACTCTATCTGTTGCAGCCTTTTGGTTTCAGCAATTATCAAGGAAACAAATTCCTGACGGCTGTTATATTCGGCTTGGTCACGTGGGGCTGCTGTGTCCTGTACAATTGGGGTGTCTTCAACCGTCTCCCGCAGCGTGTCCAGCCTTGGCGCGTCTGGCATCATGGATGTGCTCTCCTCGGCCTGGTCCTCTTCATCGCTGTGTGCAACTTCCTGACGTTCTCTCTCTTCTTTCATATTCCGGTCACCCTGGAGGTATTTCTCTTGTTTCTGAATTGGACGCTGGTGATCGGCCTCTTCATGTCGGCTGTCTCTGTCATCGTAGGGTACAACCGGTTTCTGAAAGAAAAAATGGAGGCGCTGCTGAGCAACACGGCGGAGGAGCAGAAAGATATCAGCATCACCATCCACGACACCAATGTCAGGGGAAACGACCTCACTGTTCCCATCAACGACCTGCTGTATGTCGAGGCGCAGAAGAACAATGTCTCAGTCTGCTATCTGAAAGACAACAAGGCGGTGTGCACCGAACTTCACACCACGTTGTCGGCTGTGGTCGAGGAACTGAAAGACTATGAGAACATCTTCCAATGCCACCGCTCTTTTGTCGTCAATGTGAACAACATCACTTCTGCCAAGGGCAACTCCAACGGTTATCAACTGACCCTCAGGACATGCTCGGAAAATGTCCCGGTATCCCGTTCGTATGTGCCTCGGCTAAAGGCTTTTATCGCTTAGTCATTCGTCATTTTTATTAGTCATTCGTCCGCTGACATAGGTTTCTGTCAGTGGTTTTAGCTGTCTGTCACGGGAATTTGGAGGCATCGGATTCTTGCCGTATTTTTGCGGCATGAAACATCTTCTGACACACATCATCATCCTGCTGACGGCCATATGCAACATGGCTGCTCAGACCACCGTGACGGGTATCGTCACCGATGGTAAGGAACGGCTCGTGGGGGCCAACGTATTTATAATAGGAACGATTGACGGTTGCTTGACGGACTCGCTCGGACAGTTCTCTTTCCCAACCTCCAAGACGGGTGAGGTGACGCTGAAGGTCACCTACATGGGTTATGAGGACTATTCCCATACCGCCGATGTCAGTCAGATGACCCATCTCACGGTGAGGATGAAGGAGCAGACCACCACCATCAGCGAGGTGGTTGTCACCGCCAGCACCTTCAGTTTTGGCAAGAGCGACAACTTCAAGACGATGGATGCGCTCGACGTGGTGATGGCGGGCAACTCGTGCGGCGACATCGTGGCGGCACTGCAGACGTTGCCGGGCACTCAGAAAGTGGGTGAGGATGGCAAACTCTATGTGCGGGGCGGTGAGAGCGAGGAGTGCCAGACTTTCGTCAACGGGATGCACGTGCTGGTGCCTTATTCCACCAATACGGAGAACTCTGCCGTCCGAGGGCGTTTTTCTCCTTTCTTGTTCAAGGGCATCAATTTCTCCCTGGGTGGCTATGGCGGTGAATACGGTCAGGCGCTCTCTGCCGTGCTCCCGATGGAGACCACCGATATGGCGACGAGCGACAAATATGGTGTGAGCGCGTCGCTGGTGGACTGGAATGTGGGCGGCACCAAGGCTTTCGCCACCAGCAGCCTTTCATTCAATGCGGCCTTGACCAGCATGGGACTCTACGACCGCCTGTTTTCTCAGCGTTTCGACTTCACCCGGCCTTACCGCAAACTCTCTGGTGAGGCTCAGTATAAGAAGGAGTTCAAAACCTCGGGCGTGCTGAAGTCATACGTCGGCTACGACCTGACTTCCGTGGGACTGCATGTCGACGGGCGCTACCTCTCGCTGAAGGAGCACAACATCTACGCGAATGTCACACACAAAATGTCATTGAACCGCGGTTTCTCTCTCTTCACGGGCGTAGCCAACTCATCCGTGATCGGAGACATCGACGATGCGGTGGCTGCCGGCGACCATTATTTCAATTTCCGCAATGAGGTGCACCTGAAAGCGGAACTTCGCAAGGTCTGCTCGGATGTGCTGAAAATGTCTGCCGGTGTGGAGGACTATATCCGCCACAGCAGGTTGAGTTATGAAACTTCCCGATACCATCTTGATTACAACATCCTGGCGACTCATCTTGATGCACAGTGGCGGGTCATCCCTCGTCTGTTCCTCAACATGTCGGCGAGGGCGGAGATGATGGGAACGGATTGGTTGCTCATGCCGAGAACCACCCTGAGTTACGTCCCCAACAAGCGACTGCAGACTTCTCTGGTGCTTGGCCGTTACAGCCAGACTGCTGCCGACGATTACTTGGCACAGAGCAGGAAAGCATTGGGCCAGAGCACGGCCGACCATGCCATTCTCTCCGTGCAGTACAGGACGGCCAACACGCTCCTGCGCGTGGAACCTTATTGGAAAAAATACCACCACCTGCCTCTGCTGAAGAATGGCACCTATCTGCCGCAGGGCTATGGCATGAGCCGGGGTGTGGATGTGTTCATGGAGAACAACTTCAAGAACCTGACGACCACGCTCTCCTATTCCTACAACGACTCCGAGAGATGCTCCTTCGACAATACACAACCGTGCATGCCCGATTTCGCATCACGGCATAACCTGCGGCTGACCGCCAAATACGGTATCGGAAAGACCATCATCGGGTTGTCGGAGTCCTATGCCAGCAGCCGCCATTTCCCTCAGGGCAAGACGCCTGCTTACAACAGCGTGGATGCCAACCTCACCTACCTGCTGAGTCCGAAGGTCATCATCTATACCTCACTGAACAACATCCTGGGACGTACCAACATTTTCCGCTTCGACAAGATGGGCAGTCCCGTTACGGCTACGCGCGACAGTTTCTTTTATATCGGCATTTTTGTATCACTTAAAAATAATAAAGCGTATGACATTTCTAACTTTTAAAACCCGTTTCTTGGCCATCGCCCTCTTCCTGATGGCATCGTTATCCATCCACGCTCAGGAACCTTCCATGCAGGCTCTCATCGGGCAGTCGCTCTCCAAAATCCAGCAGCCCACGCCCGAGGCTGTCCTCAACTGCGTGGCGGAACTGAAGCGCATTGACGCGATGTTCCCCGACAGCATCCAACCTAAGTACCTGATGGCTGTGCAGAGTCTCAACTTCTCGGTGATGAATCCTCACGCACCGCAGACCGAAAACATGATGGCTGAGGCGGAGCAGGCCATCTCACAGATGGAGAAGATGAAAAATGCCGATCTGTCTGACATCTGCACCCTGCGCGGCTTCCTCTACATGGTGCGCATCGTGCAGGATCCTGCCAAGAACGGTCAGCGTTACTACCTCGACGTGATGCAGAACTTCGAGAAAGCCCTGAAACTCAATCCCGACAACCAACTCGCCCAACAGTTACAGCAGAAGTTCATGGAGGGGATGAAACAGGCGACAGGCCAGTAACTCAAGGTGGTTCAACACTGAGATACAGAGAGACAGAGAAAAAAATAAATTCAACACAAAGATACAGAGACACAGAGAAAAATAGTTCAACACTGAGATACAGAGACACAGAGAAAGACATTTCATCTTTCTCATATTGTTAAAATTCCAGTATAATAACGGCCTGAACGGCCAACATGCGGTAACGGCCAACATGCGGTAACGGCCTGAAAGGCCAATAAGCTATTAGCCCAGGGCAACACCCTGGGTTGATAGCGTAAAAGGGAAAAATCGCCTTGTAAGGGCAAAAGAATGACCCAGAAACGAGGGTGTGACAAATACAATGTTAGCGCCCTATTTGTAAAATTTCTGCGCGAAGCGCACTCCTTCAATTATGACACACGCTCTTATTCACCACGGAGGAGCAGATAGATAATGAGAAAAATCTCTGTACCTTTGTGTCTTTGTGTTGAACTTTTTATTCAGCGCACGGTATATAAAATCCGGCCAACTGCCACATCAAAATCGGCCAACTGTCACATCAAAAATCGGCCAACTGCCACATCAAGAATTGACTATTCATGATCAATTGCATGATAATTATATGTTTAATACCCATTTAAAAAATTAGATATCACCTCTTTTTCAACCTTTTTGCGAGTGCCTTGGCACTTTTTCTATTTTTGTATTCCTTTTTCCTCCTTTTTTATCTTCATTATTTTCTCCAATATCAATCCGGTCTTCCTTTGTTGGTCAACCGCTTGGCGTTTGGGACATGCATAAAGCAAGTCCCAACGGCTCCTGGAGGCCTGATCGTTACGGCTGATGGCAGAACAAAAAAGGCGAGTGAAAATGATTCGGATATTTTCTTCATGATTTTGATGTTTTTATTTGTATATTCAAAAAGTTTTCATAGCTTTGCATTTGAGAACCAAAGATTAGAGGAATATGACAACTTCAAAATTGAATGCAGAATTGTTTTTCACCATGGGAAAAATTGCTGATGATGAAGGACTGATGCTGAAACTTTTGAAATACGCAAAAAAATTGGCCGCCACCAAACAGAATGAGACCTTGGTGTCGGAAGAGGAATTCATGGCAAGCCTTGACCGTGGGGAGGAAGAATACAGACAAGGTAATTGCGTCCGTCTGTTACAAGGTGAGTCTGTTTCTGAAATGTTGAGAAGAAGTGGGCTGTAATGTATAACATTGATTTCACCACTGAGGCCCGGATCGGTCTGGCAAAACTTGAGAAAAGTGAACCAAAAGCCTTTGCAAAGGCCGTTCGATTCATTGAGGAATTAAAAGTACATCCCAAGACGGGGTTGGGACATCCTGAACCACTTAGAGGTGAACCTGAAGGTAGATGGAGCCGTGAAATAACAAAGAAACATCGGTTAGTGTATCGTATCTTCGAAGAAGAGGTAGTTGTGCTTGTTCTTAGAAGTTATGGCCATTACAATGATAAGTAAGGGCGAAATCTATGCCTTTTGGGGTAGATTTCGCCCGTTTTGGATGCTATTTGGGCGAAATCTATGCTTTTTTAGGTAGATTTCGCCCGAATGCGTCTCATTTGACTTATTTCATGGTGATCTTCACACTCTTTTCTCCTATTTTGACGATGGCGATGCTGCCGGAAGGCAGGTGTGTGCTGATGACGGCCTGACCATTATTGCTGACGGCGGTGCCGACCTGCATGCCGTTGACCTCATAGACGGAAATCTTTGTTCCGTCATCGAGACCTACTACAGAAATCTCCCCATTCTCGCTTTGGATAAGCACGGCATGTGCAGGAATCTGTGCAATGTCGTTGGTGATACCCTCCGTCTTTGGCTCCACATCAATCCAACAGAGTGTGGCTGTCGCCACGTCAGAATTTACATGGTCTGGAGCAGTGGCATAAACACTGACATGATATGTAACAGTCAGCTCTAC
Source organism: uncultured Prevotellaceae bacterium (assembly GCA_947306845.1). The sequence continues at coordinate 525 of CAMZHP010000112.1, read as the reverse complement.
TTGACTATCACTGCCAGTCTGTATGTCCGAGTCTGTTATCTCGTATTCATACTTTGCTCCTTCCGTATCACAGGTAAAAGAAAGAACCCCTTGCTTGTAACTGATTTTTGGAGTTGCACACTTTTTTGCTTCATAATCTGATATGGCAACAATCTCTTTGAAGTCTTGCCAATATTTTGCTGCTTTATACTCTTCAATCGCCTGTGCTGGCACATGAAGAGTAGCATATTGAATGTCTGATGCCCAAAAAGGATTATCGCTATAATTTGGATCTGTCGGTCTAATAGAGACCGTTTTTGGCACAGTAGGAGAATAACAATAAACATCTTCTAAATCTGGGCAACTACCAAATGCACAACCATAAATAGTATTGACACTACTTGGGATGAAAACAATGCAAAGTTTTTTAGCATTATTGAAAAGAAAGCCATGTATTTCCTCTATACCTTCAGGCAAAGTGACTTTTGTTAATTGTTCGCATCCGGCGAATGTGTATGGCCCAAGATATTTGACTCCTTCAGATAT
>CAMZHP010000111.1 GCA_947306845.1 uncultured Prevotellaceae bacterium | reverse complement strand
GCCAGTTCCACTTGCTGGGAGAGTGGTGTCCATGATAGAAGCAGCATTCAGCTTCATCACCTTAGTCATCGGCTCTGCATAGATCTTTTTCATAATTGTAAAGTTTAAATGTATTAATACAGTTAATAATTATGTTGTTTAAAACATTGCAAAGGTATAAAAATTATTTATTAGTCAATGACTACGTCACCATTATTTAATATATTTTAACAATAAAATAACAAATAATTATGATTTTGTCCCATTTTGGATAAAAAATGCCCTAAAAGGCCGTTGTATTTTCTTCTGCAACCTTGTCCAAAGCCTCTTCCTCCTCCAGCATAGAATATCTCACAGAGTGGTCTTGCAGAAAAATCTGATTAAGAGTATACTCCAGTGAGGTGAGTGTCTGATGACGGACAGCAGGACGAAGTTGGCACTCCCATATCGTGATGCAATGCCATCCCATGGCTGCGAGCGCTTTCTGGTCGGCTTGATCTCTTTCCCTGTTGCGTGTGATCTTCCTTGTCCAGAAATCAGTATTGGTTTTCGGCATCCTGAAATACCGGCATCCTTCGTGTCCATGCCAAAAGCATCCATTCACAAAGATGCATGTACGATATTTGCGCATGACGAGGTCGGGATGTCCGGGCAGTCTTCGATGATAAAGCCTGTATCGGAATCCCCTGGAAAAAAGAAACCTTCTAACAATCCATTCAGGCTTTGTATCTCTCGACCTGATGGCAGCCATGTTCCTATGTCGGCTTTGAGGGTCTTTGATATCCATCTGCTTTACTTGAAGGAAAGAGTGGAAGACATCTCCGTTCAGATGCCCAATCCACCAGTGAATGACACATCCACAGCCTTGCTTTGCAGGATTCTCGATCCCGGCGGCACGCTGTGTGTAAGCCAGATGTTGCCACCAATCACAGTATTATGTCCGATTGTGATACGGCCAAGGATGGTTGAGTTGGCATAGATGGTTACATTATCACCTATGATAGGATGTCTGGGAACATTGACCGGCCTTCCGTTGTCATCGATCTGAAAATTTTTAGCGCCAAGAGTTACTCCCTGATAGATGGTCACATGATTGCCAATGATGCAAGTTTCCCCTATCACCACGCCAGTGCCATGATCGATAGCGAAAAACTCCCCTATTTGGGCTCCTGGATGAATATCGATGCCTGTGGTGGAATGGGCCTGCTCAGTGAGAATCCTCGGAAGAACAGGAACTCCCATCATCTGCAGCTGATGGGCAACACGGTAATGCAGCATAGCCCGAACGACGGGATAGCAGAAGATGACCTCACTATAATTGTGCACTGCGGGGTCATTATCATAGATAGCCTCAACATCGGTATAGAGCAATCTCTTGATTTCAGGCAGCGCCTTGATGAAGTTCATCATATCTCCGTTGGCTTTTTCAGACATATCCTCATCACAATTGCTCTCAAACCTCAAAGCCAATGCGATTTGCTCACTGAGCAACACACTCAGTCTTTCCATCTTCACTCCGATATGATACTCCCTGTACATCGCATCACCTTGCCTATCGTCAAAATAAGCTGGGAAAACGATGTCCCTAACTAGTGCCACAATCTCGCACAATGCCTGAACCGAGGGCAACTGCAAATGTTGGCAAGACACTGCGATTCGGTCATCGGGTGTCATTTCTGACAACAAGGCTATATTCTTTTTCAGCAATTCTTCCGGAATCATTTGAATTTCTTTTTTATCCGTTATACCTATTTATTATATATACCATCATTCATCAATGATAGTGAATTTGGCAAATTTCACCAATAACTGCTTGTTACCTGCATTTCTGAATACGACTGTCGCTTTCAGATTTTCTCCCGTTCCTTCCAACTTGACAACCTTTCCAATACCAAAACGTTGATGCTGTATGGTGCACCCCTCACGCAGGCCCACAGCTGTGGGTACAGTTGATATGCCCGATACAGATGTGGCACTATTGCTCATTTTGGGAACAGTCCCTGATTTTCCAGCTTGCGACTGCAACAGTCTGCGGAAATCTTCAGAAAAAGGTTCTGAAGCTTTTTCTGGTTTGCGGGGCGGCACCTCCCTCTTTCTGGGGTCGGCCTTGAACTGCGTTGCCACCGGGTTGGCATTTTGCCACCATTCCCTAGGCGAAGGCCTACGATGCCATCCACCTTTTGCTGCATCCGAACTGCCCTCAGAAGCAACGCGCATATATCTGAGATCAATATCATTCAAGAAACGGCTTCTGGGATTGAACTCCATACGGCCATATCTCAAACGGTTCTGCACACTGGTGAGAAAACAATGCTTCTCTGCCCTGGTAATAGCAACATACAAAAGACGGCGCTCTTCCTCAAGTTCACGGATGGTGTTTGAAGACATCGGACTTGGAAAGATGTTCTCTTCCAATCCCACAATGAAAACCGTAGCAAACTCAAGTCCTTTGGCTCCATGCACAGTCATCAGAGCCACCCTCCCCTCTTGAAAATCAGTTTCATCTCCACCTCCGTCGAGGTCAGTCATCAGCGATACCTCCTGAAGATAATCTGTTAGCTGTATGCTTCCTGCACCTGCCTGCTCACGGCGGTCATCCACGAAATCCTTCATACCATTGAGCAGTTCCTCAAGATTTTCTTTTCTTGCCAAGCCCTCAGGTGATGTGTCGCCTGCCAAATCCTGTGCGATACCGGTTTGCTTGATGATATCATAGCCTAGGCTGTACACATCCTCTGTTGTCTGTCGGTTGGCAAATGAGTTGATCAGTCCTACGAACTGTTTTATCTTTCCCCACGTGGCGGCACTCAGCGAGAAATCAGTGGCGGTCATCGTGGTCATAGCTTTCCACATGCTGCAACCCTTCTGATGGGCAACATCCACAATCTTTCCCACCGTCACATTTCCGATGCCACGTGTCGGATAGTTGATGACTCTCCTCAGGGCCTCCTCGTCATCTGGATTGACTACCAGCCTGAAATATGCAATGACATCCTTGATCTCTTTGCGCTGATAAAAACTCAGTCCGCCAACAATGCGATAGGGAATATTGTCCTTGCGCAATTGTTCCTCAAAAGCACGGCTTTGCGAATTGGTACGATAAAGGATTGCAAAGTCGCTGTATGAGCATTCCTCCTCTTTTTTGATTCGTTGGATATGCTTGCTCACCACGATAGTCTCTTCCTTGTCGCTGTACAATGGTTGATAGACCAATGGCTCTCCCTCGTCGTTCTTGCTGTAAACATCCTTATGTATCTGCCTCTCATTATGCCTGATCAGACTGTTCGCTGCATTGACTATGCGTTGTGTTGACCTGTAGTTTTGCTCCAGTTTGAAAAGTTGGGTATTGTCATAAAGATGTTGGAATCCTAGAATATTGTCTATATTAGCGCCTCTGAAAGCATAGATGCTCTGCGCGTCATCACCCACCACACATACTCTCTGGCGCTCCTTGGTCAGCAAATAAATGATTTGCTGCTGGGCATAGTTGGTGTCTTGATACTCATCCACGAGCACATACTCATACCTGCGCACATACTTTTCCCGGATCTCTTCGCTTCTATTGAAGAGCTGGTAGGCATTGAGCAGGAGGTCATCGAAATCCATAGCATTTGCCAGTTGGCACCTTTGGGCATAGATGTTATAGATCTGATGAATAGCGGGCATGCCAGCAGCCTTGTCGCGTTCCAGCACAGCCCTGTCGGCAGCATACATCTCGGCTGTGATCAACCTGTTTTTTGCCAAGGAAATGATGTTGCCCACGGAAGCAGGTTTATACTTTGAGTCATCAAGTTGCAATTCCTTGATAATGCTTTTCAGGAGGCTTCTTGAGTCATTCTCATCATAAATAGTATAATTGGACCTATAGCCAATGTGCTCAGCCTCTACCCTCAGAATACGTGCGAGGACACTATGGAAGGTACCCATATTGAGATATGCCGCACATTCTTCTCCCACCAGACGAGCTATTCGCAGTTTCATCTCCTCTGCGGCTTTGTTGGTAAAAGTAAGGGCAAGAATAGCCCAAGGCTTATACCCTTTTTCCTGGATGAGGTATGCTATCTTATAGGTTAGCACCCGTGTTTTGCCCGACCCTGCTCCTGCGATTACGAGAGAAGCGCCATCACAATACTTCACAGCCTTTTGCTGACTGTCATTCAATTGTTCCAATATCTGTTTGGTAGAAGCCATGCCTTGAGATGTTAATTATGGTAGACTCCCCCTGAAGTTGTCTTGGGATTATAGCTCTCACCTTCTTTGGGGAATGAGGGAATGAATTTCATCTGACGCTCTATCTGCTTTTGCCGTTTCAATAAATATCTTGTGGGATGCTGCGAATCTCTTTTGAGCGGATTGGGCAAAGTGGCGGCAATCAGGGCACACTCCGACCTTGACAGGTTGGCTGCGCTTTTTCCAAAATGATGTTGTGCCACGGCCTCTGCTCCATAAATGCCATTACCCATTTCAATGGAATTGAGATACACCTCCATGATCCGTTGCTTGCTCCAAAAAAGTTCGATTAAAACCGTAAAATATGCCTCCAGTCCCTTGCGGATATAGTTTCTGCCATGCCATAGAAAGACATTCTTGGCTGTCTGCTGAGTAATGGTACTGCCACCCAACTTTCTTTTTCTTTTTTTGTTGTTTTCATAGGCTTTTTTAATGGCTTCAGTATCAAAACCATTGTGCTTGAGGAAAAGCTGATCCTCACTTGCCATCACAGCAACAGGCAAATGAGGTGAAATATTATCCAAAGGTTCCCAATCATGGTGCAGCCTTAGCTCTTGTCCGTTTTTCAATTGCTCCGCACATCTGATCATCATCAGCGGAGTTATAGTAACTGGAAGAAAGCGATAGGCCACAACTGCTAAAATTGTGGAGGCAAAGAAAAAGAGCACCAGCCATTTAAGTGCGCGTAGCAACCATCTGACAATAAACATCTGCCGATCAAATGTGTGGGAAATGTATCCAGTAAAAGAAAAAGTAAGCTATATAAAAAAATGGAAGTCAGCAATAATGGTAAAAAGAGGGCGGATACCTCATCCGCCCTCTATGATGTCAACAATTGTTGAGAAGACTACTGAAGTGTGCCGTTGTTGGCAGCATTGATCATAGCCTGGCTAGCATACATGTAGACCTCTACACGGCGGTTCTGAGCACGTCCTATTGCTGTACCGTTGTCAGCAACCGGCTGTGAGGGACCGAAACCTGAAACGTTCTGGAACTGAGTTGCAGGAACGCCACAGCTTACGAGATAGTTGGCCACGGCTTGTGCGCGGTTCTCTGAAAGCGGATAGTTGACTCTGTCAGAACCTGTGCTGTCAGTATGTCCCTGGATGTCAATCAACAACTGGGGCTCTGACTTCAGCATGCTGGCAAATTTGGCCAGGGCTGTCCTCACACCGGGTTTGAGATCATATTTAGCATGGTCGAAGAGGATGCCACCATCGAATGCAACCTTCACTGCGGTGAGTCCATTCTGGTCGGTGATTTCAGAAACCTGAGCATTCTCCACTGCTGCAGCCTTGGCTCTCACTTTGTCCATGTGCTTGCCAATGAGCGCACCAGCTGTTGTTCCAACGGCTGTTCCAATAGCTGCACCAATCACAGTGCTCTTGGTGTTCTTGCCAATCAGCTGACCTAGCACACCACCGAGAACAGCACCACCTCCACCACCAAGCAGACTGCCTGTTCCGGCATTGGTGCTACAACCTAAAACCATAAGCGCACACATTACGTATGCTACAAAATTCATTTTCTTCATAATTATTCGATTAATGTTAGTAAAAGTTGAATTCATTCATTAAAGCGCAATCACGCGCTCCTTTCTCACATTGATGTTGCAAAGATAGTATAAAAATAATATGGTTGCAAAAGAAAAGGTCGTTTTTTTTGTATTTTTTACAAAACTCATTTTTTTACTGTATGAAGTCTGTCACATTAACTTCCAGATGTTACAAAAAACTCGTATAAAAAGAACTGATTCTTTTTGTCCTGCGACCGTTTTTTAGTACCTTTGCGCAATAAATTCAAACGAAGATAATAACATGGCAAAAGAATTGAAAGATTTGACCAAGCGGTCGGATAATTACAGTCAGTGGTACAACGATTTGGTTGTAAAGGCTGACATGGCAGAACAATCAGCTGTACGTGGCTGCATGGTAATCAAACCATACGGTTACGCCATTTGGGAGAAGATGCAGTCACAGCTTGACAAGATGTTCAAGGAAACGGGTGCACAAAATGCATACTTTCCTCTGCTTATCCCCAAGTCTTTTCTATCCCGCGAGGCAGAGCATGTAGAGGGATTTGCCAAGGAATGTGCAGTGGTGACCCACTACCGCCTTCGTGCAAAGGAAGACAAGAGCGGGGTGGAAGTTGACCCTGCCGCCAAACTAGAAGAAGAACTGATTGTCCGTCCCACATCGGAAACCATCATTTGGAACACTTATAAGAATTGGATTCATTCGTGGCGCGACCTGCCCCTGATGTGCAACCAATGGTGCAACGTGATGCGTTGGGAAATGCGCACACGCCCATTCCTTCGCACTTCTGAGTTTTTGTGGCAAGAGGGTCATACCGCCCATGCCACACGCGAAGAGGCTGAGGAAGAGGCACAAAAGATGTTGCATGTCTATGCACAATTTGCCGAGGAATGGATGGCCATGCCAGTTGTTCAAGGAGTTAAGAGTGAAACTGAGCGTTTCGCCGGTGCACTCGATACCTATACCATTGAGGCTATGATGCAGGATGGCAAGGCACTTCAGAGCGGCACCTCACATTTCCTGGGTCAGAACTTTGCCAAGGCTTTTGAGGTGACTTACCTTAACAAGGAAAACAAGCCTGAATATGTGTGGGCCACCTCATGGGGGGTCTCTACACGTCTGATCGGTGCCTTGATCATGACCCACTCTGATGACAACGGATTGGTTCTTCCTCCTAAACTGGCTCCGATTCAAGTGGTTATTGTGCCGATTACCAAGGGTAGTGAACAGCTGGCTGCTATCAGTGCACGTCTTCAGCCAGTGATTGATGCCCTTCGTGCAGCAGGTATCGCCGTGAAATATGACGATTCCGACAATAAGCGTCCTGGATTCAAGTTTGCCGACTATGAGCTTAAGGGTGTTCCTGTACGTCTTGTTATGGGTGGCCGCGATCTGGAGAACGGCACCATCGAGGTGATGCGTCGCGACACATTGGAGAAAGAGACCCACAGTATTGACGGTATCGTGGAGCATGTGGAGCAGTTGTTGGAAGACATCCAGCATAATCTGTTGGCCAAGGCCCGCCAAAGATTGGAAACACATATTTATGAATGTGACGACTATGAGGAATTCAAGGAGCGTGTGAAAGACGGAGGTTTCTTCCTCTGCCATTGGGACGGCACTGCCGAGACCGAAGCACGCATCAAGGAAGAGACACAGGCCACCATCCGTTGTGTGCCTTTTGGTGTGGAGCAGACACCAGGAGTAGACATGGTAAGTGGGAAGCCGTCCGTTGCACGGGTAATCATCGCAAGAAGTTATTAAGAGATATGAAAAAGTTGTTTGTTTTCCTGGCTGTCATCCTTATGGCAGCTAGTACCTTCGCCCAAGGATCGGTGAAGGTTGCAGCGAAGTTCTCCAAAGGGGACTATGTGATTTACGAGTGCCAGTCTGCGATTGTGCAGCCATCACCCACTGCAGGTAAGGACACCACCTGTTTCGCTGGGGAGATCAAATATGAGGTGACCGATGCTCGAAAGGACGGATACACCCTCACTGTCAACACATTAAAATGGGATAACACCAATCCGATTGAGAATGACCTCACGAGAAAGATTTCCACCATGCAACAACAAATGTTTGTGGGTAAGCCTCTGACATTGACCACTGATAAAGATGGGAAGGTCATCCGTATCAACCAGTTCGAAGAGTACAAGAAAGAAATAGACCTTTTCGTTGATGGCATGATCAACACCCTTTTTGGCAGCATGGACGAGGGAGCCATGGGAGTTCTGAGCAAAGATGGTATCAGGGATGCCATTATGGATGAACTAACAGAAGAAAAAATGATTGAAACGCTGAGCAACAACACTGGCAACCATTTATCTCTTTATGGCAAAACACTTACCACTGGCACAATCATTGACGAGACAATCGGCAATTTCGGTTTCAAGACCACCTATGTAGTTCCATCAACCAAGAGCAAGGACAGTTATTCCTTGAAATCTTCAAGCACCCTCAACATGGACAAGGATGAGATCAAGAAAATGATCCTTAAACAATTGGAAAAGATGATGCCAGAACAGATAGATGCTGTCAAGGATAACATAGACACGGTGCTTGAAAGTGGAATGTTGAAAATAGAAGGTACCCGCGAATGCTCCTTTGAGTTCTTCAAAAATGGATGGTTGAAATCAGGAGAAACGGTTTCCAACATCAACTCTATGGGCAGCGAGACCACTACCACCTCCAAATGGCAAATCAAGGAAAGCCATATCAAGTAAGATATTGAGATGATCATTTCTATATGATACAATAAAATCCGGGTTGATGCCCGGATTTTTTGTATTGTTGATCAACTGATTAGTTGAGGAAACTCATTACTTTTTCAAAATAACGTTGGGTACGCCCTACTTTATAATTGATACCTCCCTGCCACATACGGATTGCTCGTTCAATATTGTTCTTCGGGTTGTAATAGGATTGAATAATGACGAACATTTCCTTGGATTTCTGTTTGTTGAAACGGTCATTGAGCGAATATCTCTTGGAACTGTTCTTTCTTTTGAGAATATTGTTGACTTCTGTCACCAAGCCCGGAGAAATCTGGAGAGGTCCGCAATAGATACCGTTTCTGGCGTTTACGTTGCCACGGCTTTCAACCATCATGATGGCATCCACCACAGCACTCCAGTCATAGGTTGACTCTTGAGCGGAAGCGGAATTAGTCACTGTTAAAAAAGCAATCACTGCAAATGCATACTTCAATGCTGTCTTCATCATAAATCAATTTATGGAGTCTGTTGATATTATCCCTTATTATTTTAAAAGAGCGGTAACAGATAATGATTGATACCGCAAAGACTCCTTGTTACTTACTTTGAACGTGACCTAACAAGATGAGGAAAAACGTTCATTTACTTAACTCGGGTGCAAAGGTACGAAAAAAAAACGCATTTCTATAAAAAAGCAGGGACTGTTGACCTATTTTAAGATTTTAAAAGAGTAAATTAACATTTCTAGAGGATCTAGAGGATCTAGAGAATCTAGAAAATCTAGAGGATCTAGAGGATCTAGAG
>CAMZHP010000110.1 GCA_947306845.1 uncultured Prevotellaceae bacterium | reverse complement strand
TTTGTATAAAATAGCCCCATTGAAACACGGAATGACCCGTAAATTTGCATCATGAAATAAAAACAAACATCATAAAAAGCGTATGAAACGGAAACAACTTGTACTGACATTAATGGTCCTGCTCGTAGCTATGAATGCCAAAGCGGATGGGGAGAGAAAAAGCTTATTGTTCAACTTCGACTGGAAATTCAAATTAGGCGAAGTGCAGAACGCCGAAAGTCCGACATTAGATGATGCCGATTGGCGACAGCTTGACCTGCCGCATGACTTTCAAATAGAAATGCCATGGAACGAGAAAGCCAGCCGAGGTAGAGGTTTCAAGGATATGGCCACAGGTTGGTATCGCAAGACGTTCGAGGCCGATAAAGCCTGGCAAGGCAAACGGGTGATTCTCGACTTTGAAGGTATCATGCTTCATGGCGATGCCTATCTGAACGGGCAAAAAATCGGAGGTACAGACTACGGATACCTGGGATTTGAGGCCGACATCACTAAACTGCTGAAATGGAACGGGAAAAATGTGTTGGCCGTCCACTGCTCTACAGGAGAGGCAAAAAATTCAAGATGGTACACAGGCGGAGGTCTCTTTCGTGATGTCCACCTTGTACTAAAAGATTCGGTCTCTATCGCCCGACATGGCATCTATATCAATACGCCTATAGTCAGCAAGGAAAAAGCCTCTGTCAACGTGCAGGTGGAAGTGGAAGGCATCAAGAATAAAAAATATGACCTAGTGATAGAGGCCGTCATCTTTGACCCTGAAGGCCATCAAGTAGGTGAAACACGAATTGATGCGCCAAAGGACAACAAACAGCCCACCGTAGAAGTGCAGTTGCCGCAGGTGAAAGTCAGCAACCCAAAGCTGTGGTGGTGTGAACAACCTAACCTCTATACTGCTGAAGTATCACTAATCCTTGAAGGAAAAACCATCGACAAACTCTCTGAGCGTTTCGGCATCCGGACCGTTGAGTTCTCCAAAGACTTCGGTTTCAAACTGAACGGGAAGAAAATCTTCCTGCAGGGTATGGCCAACCATCATGATCTCGGAGCAGTGGGTGCTGCAGCTTATGAGACAGGAATTGCCCGAATGATGGACAGAATGAAAGAATTTGGTTTCAACCATATCCGCACCTCTCACAATCCCTATAGTGAATCATTCCTTCGCCTGGCAGATGAAAAAGGCATTCTCATTGTTGATGAACTTTATGACAAGTGGAGCAACACATTGGCATGGGCTGGCCGGAGACCCTGGACAGAGATGTGGTGGGAGAATCTCATGGAATGGGTAAAGCGAGACCGCAACCATCCATCGGTGATCATGTGGAGCCTTGGCAACGAACTGCAGTTCCAGGAGGAGCGCTGTGGATTTCCTACACGTGACTGGGGCGTAACTACCTACGATATCATGAACACACTCGTGAAGCGTCTCGACCCGACACGCAAGACAACGGTGGCCATGTATCCTGCTCGTGCCGGTGGCATCGTCAAACATAGTGCAGAATATCGATTGGAGGAGAACATCGTGCCGCCCGAACTGGCTCAGCACACCGAGGTGGCCAGTTTCAACTATTGTTGGGAGGATTATGACAAATATATGGAAAAAGCACCGCATATGATTCTCTATCAGAGTGAGGCAACGACCAATGAACTGACAGCCCCATGGGCAGGGATGGACCGCGAACACATGGTGGGACTGGCATACTGGGGAGCCATCGAATATTGGGGAGAGTCGAATATCTGGCCCAAGAAAGGCTGGGACTACAGTTTCTTCCGTCACTCTCTGGAGCCCAATTCACAAGCCTATCTCATCAAAACCATCTTCAAGCCCGAAGAACCTCAAGTGCATATCGGAATAGCCGGAAAGGTGGATACCCTATGGTGGAATGATATCGTTGTGGGACAAACACGAGTGACATCGCACTGGAACCGCGAGGCCGGCAAGAAATACACCATCTATACCTATACCAATGGCGACGAAGTGGAACTATTTGTGAACGGAAAGAGCCTTGGTGTGAAGAAAAATACAGACAAAAGGAAGCCCAATGTCATCACATGGAAAGATGTAGCCTATGAACCAGGGAAAATAACGGCCGTAGCCAGAAAAGACGGTAAAGACTATGCACGGCATGAACTGGAGACTGCCGGAAAACCAGTAAGGTTGAAAGTGGTCGCAGAAAATGCCGACTGGAAGGGCGATGGCATGGACCTCCAATACTTAAGAGTCTATGCTATAGACAGCAAGGGACGTGTGGTGCCTACGGCTGAGGGAACGGTTAGCTTTGAGGTAAAAGGCGCAGCCCGCCTGATCGCCGTAGATAATGGAGACCATTCGTCAAACGACCTGTTTGACGGCAAGCAAAAAGACCTGTATGAAGGTTTTGCCATGGCGATTCTTCGGGCAAACCAGACCGCTGGAAAAGTGGAAGTGACAGTACGCTGTGACGGCTTGAAAACTGCTGTGTATGCTGTCCAAACAAAATAAAACCGAATAAGAATCTTGCGAATATAGAGTTTTTTTTGTTAATTTGCATTCATGATGAAGCTGAAATGGACATTCTTCCTATTATTGTTACTCCACACTCTCCAATCTATGGGTGTAGAGGTGTTGTCGCGTAAACTGAACTCCGACAATGGTCTGCCTGACAATAACGTAAGGCATATTGTCCAAGACGCAAAAGGCTTCATCTGGATGGGAACGCCCAACGGTCTGTATCGCTTTGACGGCTATTTCTTTACTACATACAAGTATTCTGAGACAGGAAATGCACGATTGCTCAACAACAACCATATCCAAGCTCTTTATACACTTCCTGACAATCGCTTGCTGATTGCAGAGCAGGGACACCAGTTCTCTGTCTTCGACATTGAAGAGAACAGATTCGTTGAACTGCCTGAGAAGGAGAAAGAACTATTGTATGATGGCTGCCGGAAAAAAGACCTTGACCCCAAGGTGGAACAACGTTTCCGTAACGTTATCGACAATGGCGGTGGAATAATCAGTGACAACCTTGGCAATAATGTGGTGATAGATAATACAGGACAATTGTGGTTCATCGACCGGCAGACAGGGGAAACCATACAAATGCGCGTCTTTGATGAAGAACTGTTCCCCTTGGTCAGTAGTAAAAAATTCAAGGTGGTGACCTCTCAACGCAGACAGCTGATATGGGTGTCCACAAACGGGTGTGGAATCACAGTCTATGACAGAAAGGAAAAGACGGTCAAGCATATACGTCAGGATTCAGGCCTGATAGCTTCTGACTATATCATTGACATGTGCTTGGACTGCGATGACAATGTATGGGTGGCAGACGAATTTCATGGCTTGGAATACCTGATACCAGCAGAGAACAACATGACCGTCAGACTGCTGAACCAGCATGCCAAAGGACTGCGTGACAACCAAGTATATGTTATGAGATGGTTGGCAGATTCTACACTCCTGATAGCCAACACGAAGGGTGATGTCTACAAAACCGACCGATATCTTGACATGCAAGACAAGCCCACATGGGAGGGGCTTGATGTGCACTCCGCGTGTAGCGACAAAGAAGGCAAGACGTGGATAGGCACACGACAAAAAGGCCTGAGGGCAGGAAACGGGAAATGGTATGCCCACGATGAGCACAATCCTAATTCGATTTCTTCCAACAACATTTATTACATGCTGTGCGACCAAAAAGGAAGAATCTGGATAGCTCCCGAAAACTCTTATCTGGACCTGGCAATACCCACACCTGACGCTTCTTATGAGTTTCGGCATTTTTTCAATGAGAAATTCTCTGCGAGGGTTCTTTTCCAAGACCATCATGGCGTGATGTGGGTGGGGACAAAAGACGGGCTATATAGGTTCCTGCCAGATGAGCTCATCAATGACCACTCGGCTTACGAACAGGTATTGAGTGGGCTGGAACTGAAATATAGTGATGTCAGCTGTATCTATGAAGACTCACAAGGACGACTCTGGGTGGGGACACTCGGGAAAGGGGTGTACAGCATTGACAACACCAAGAGGTGGGGGTCTCAGAAATTTGCAAACCTTTCGGCATCACATGGACTTATCTCAGACGAGGTGCATGCCATTATCGAAGATGGTCATGGGGCGTTGTGGTTTGCCACTAAGAAGGGGATTACCTGCTACAATCCAAAGACCAAGAGATTCTGGTATCATTATGACGAATACGACTTGTTGCGCAACAACTATGCAGACAACAGTGCATGCAGAATGCCCGACGGCCGGTTGGCTTTTGGCACCAATGCCGGCATCATTGTCTATGATGTCAACAAGGCTTCGGAGAACACTCCACACACGGCCAGGTTGGCTATTACAGATCTTATCATCAATGGTGTTTCTGCCAACCAGATGGATAAGATGAATTTCGGAAGCGGTTTAAAAGAAATCAACTTGAGTTATCAACAGAACCTGTTGACTTTTCACTTCTCTGCATTCAATTTCAAGGCAGCCTCAAGTACAAGATATTCATATTGGCTTGAAGGATACGAAAAAGATTGGAGTGAGCTGACCGACTATAGTTTTGCCACGTACAAACAACTTCCTCCAGGGCGTTATATCTTTCATGTAAAGGCATACGACAACTATTCTCTATCCACACAGGAGGCGACTTTGTCTGTCATCATCCATTATCCTTGGTGGCGTTCGTGGTGGGCTTATCTGGCTTATACCTTTCTGGCATTAATCTTGGGCTATCTGGTATATCGACAGATACGTACCGTCTATCGGCTACGGCAACGGATAGAAGTGGAGAAGAGGCTGACCGAATATAAACTGCAATTCTTTACGAACATCTCGCATGAGTTTCGTACTCCTCTGACAATCATCCGTGGAGCAATAGACCGTATCAAGCATACTGGAGAGATTCCAGCTGAGATGCGCCAGCCCGTCAGTAGCATGAACAGGAGCGTCAGCCGCATGCTTAGACTGATCAATCAGCTCTTGGAGTTTCGCAAGATGCAGAACGACAAGTTGAGGCTGGCTTTGGAGGAAACCGACGTGGTAAGGTTCCTGCACGACATTTTCTTGAGTTTCTCGGACATTGCGGAGAACAAACACATCAACTATACATTCTCGACACAGGAGCGTTCTTATGTCATGTTCGTCGATCGCTCTCACTTGGATAAAATCGTTTACAACATACTCTCTAATGCGTTCAAATACACTCCAAGTCATGGCGACATTTCATTACAAGTCCGTTTTTCCGACAAGAAGATGACCATTAGTATCAAGGATTCTGGGGTAGGTATTCCAAAAGAGAAGCAGCCTGAGTTGTTTAAACGCTTCATGCAAAGCAACTTCTCCAATGACAGCATTGGCATTGGCCTGAATCTTACGAAAGCGCTGGTCGAGGTTCATCATGGCACTATAGGATATACTCCTAACGAACCCAAGGGTTCTGTTTTCACAGTAGACATCCCAACAGACAAAAATGTCTATACCGCAGAAGACTTCTTGGCGGAAGGACATCAGTTGCTTGTACAGAATAGCGGGGTCGACAACGACAAATACAAAGAGTTGGCGTCTTTGCCTATGAACAATCGGACTGTACTGATTGTTGAAGACGATTCAGATGTCATGGACTATATGGAAAATTTGCTGCAGAAATATTTTGTAGTACATAAAGCCGCAGATGGAGTTGAGGCTATACAGATGTTGGAACAATTGCGTCCAGATTTGATTGTCTCAGACATTATGATGCCCGTCATGGATGGACTGGAACTGACGGCCCATATCCGTCAAAAAGATGAGATAAAAGATATTCCTATCATCTTGCTGACGGCTTTGACAACAGATGACAAGCGTATAAAAGCCATGGAAAAAGGAGCTGATGCCTATATCACCAAACCCTTCGACACCCAATTGCTAGTTGCAACGGCTGTGAGGCTGATTCAGCAACGCGACATACAGAAGGCTCAATATATGCAACAGACAGCAGAAGGAAAAACTGTATTGCCGGAAATCATTGTTGATGAGCGTGACAAACACTTGCTGGATGTCATGAACACATGGCTGGACACCCATTTGAGCGACCCCACGCTTTCTGTCGATGCCATGGCTGAGGTTATGGGATATCGTAGAACAATATTCTTCAAGAAAATCAAGGCTCTGACCGGACAGACGCCTGCCGAATACATCAAGACACTCAGGATGAACCGGGCAGCGGAATTGTTGAGGGAAGAGACAATAACGGTGGCTGAAGTATGCTATAAGGTAGGTATAAACGACCCACATTACTTTGCCAAGGTCTTCAAACAGCAGTTTGGCATCTCTCCAAAAAAATACCAGCAAGGTGGTAAAAAAGAATCTGAGTGAAGAGCAAGTATATCGTTGTTATTTCAGCCATCCCCAGCGGCGTGCCCAGTCCTCAAGAACTTCTTGCCGCCAACGGCGGGTGGTCTTGGCACCTTGCCATTTTCCCTCATATAGAGAGCGGTCGGGCACGTCGCTGAACCATTGCTTGCCAAGGAGATAATCGTCCTGATGGGCTGCACCTGGCCATTCATCACTGACAACAAACGAGCCACTGAGACCGTCGAGCTCTGAAAAGGGCGAGCTGATGACATAGGTCAGACAGGCAGGAGCTTTAGGGCAATAGCGGAGCACGTAAGTCCCGTTGCCTATATAATAGCCCGCCCACTGCTGCCTGTCGATGGTGGCATGGAAACAGGCGCTGTCCTCAGAAATATCCTGCCTTACGGGACCCTGGAAATGCCACTCCATGACGCCATAGACCGGCACTGTGTCACGGTCCGTGGTATGACCATGAAACACACGGCGACTGCTGTTGGTGATTGGAGCGAACCTGCCACCCCAGCTTTCACCTGTAGGGTCATTGGGGTTGCCGCTCATCATGTAGAGCAACGACGGTGTGTCGCCCATCTTCACCATGCCATTGTAATATTTGATGAAGTCGCGCCCCATTGTGCCGTGTTCCCTGATAGCATAGTCGTAGTAGCCTGTGCCGTAGCGGTTGGCATCATGCTGCATGCCCTCATACTCCTCGATGAGTTCCATCTTGTCATTGTCGGTGATAAAGCCCCTATAGGTAGCGTTGTTTTCGATAATCCAAAGATGAGGGAAATGACTTGCGATATAGGCATAGCTGTTCACTCCCCACTTCTTGTTGGGACCACCGATGTAATATACCCGAATCCGGGTGGCTATGTCGGGGGCATCGTGCAACGCCTGTGCCACATCTTCCAGCGTTCCCCAGACAAGGATCCACAAAGGCCGGGTGTCTGGCTTGCGTGCGCAGTGGACTATCCATTCAGAACCTTCTGTCGGTTTGTCATATCCTTTCAATGGCATCAGTCCATGCCGCCCCTGCTTGCACATCCCACGTAATGAGTCAGGTGGCAACAGTTGTGGGCAATGGCGTTGGAGTGTGGGATAATCCTGTTCGTAAAGGTCTATCATGCGCAGCAATTCCTGTTTTGAGCCATTGCCAAACGAAGGTGAAGAGACCAGCCCCTCCAACTGGAAAAGGTCGCTGTACATCATTAGGTGTATCATCGACTGATTGTCGTCTGGGTCGGTGCCCCCAATGTCGGTTGAGACAAGAATGCGAGGCTTTTCACTTTTATTCTGAGCACAAGCAGAGAGGCGCATCAAGCCAGCATAGCCTTTGGTGGAAAGGACCAACAGCATAAGTATAAGGATCCGCAGAGTTCTCATCGTTGTATTTATGACATGAAACAGAAAAACCGTGCAAAGATACAAAAAGCATCTCAGAAGACCAACATCTCATTGAATTATTATAGAAATCTGTATTTTGTCTCTATTTTCCAAAATGCCGGATTAGATTTTGCATTTCAGCATCTGTAATCAAAAGCACAGACCCGTGTCTCGGGTTGAACTCATCTGCACTTGTGGTTTCTGTGACTAAATCAAAGTCTCTTAAATTGTCTGACTTGCAGAATTGGTATTTCCCGTCTCTGAAACAGTCATATCCCATCATCCAGCCACCTTCTATCAGAGGGTAAACAGAAGAGCCCTCTGAAGCCAATTCGTTGGGCTGCATACGACCGGGAAGCAATGTCCAGCCTTCAGGATTATGAATGTCAGAAAAGACATATTGCCTTCGGGCCAATCCTTCTTGATTCCATGTGTTAAAGAACAAATGAAAGATTCCATCAGTGTCCCTGACGATATCTGTATCAATTGTTGGATAAGGATATTTGAAAAGTAAAACGGGGTCGCATTCGAGGTCGGAAAAGTCATCATTGGCGTATGCGTAATAAACGGCATCCTGTGGATATGGGCCATCCTTTTCTGAATGCAAGGAGAAATATACCATATATTTTCCAACAGCAGAGTCATATATCGTCTGTGGAGCCCATACGGCATTTGCCTCCCCGGGCTGCTTTTCTCTGTAGCGTTCGGGGAAATGTACGGTATGATGTTCCCAATGAATCAAATCCATGGAGCGCATCATTACAATACCCCTGTTAGACCATTTGCCCTTGCTCATGTCCATATCTGTCAGAACCATACGAAACCATCCGTCTTCACCACGCAGCAGATGCGGATCACGGATGCCCCCACTTAAAGAGATGGTGTCAGAGGCTATGACGGGTTTTCCATGATTAAGCGGCGTGAAATGAACGCCATCGTCACTGACAGCAAACCAAGTCTGCTGTCCTTCAGTGGTATTATTCTGAAAATATGCGAAAAGATAGTGCTTCATATTGCTCTTTCCGTTGCCCCAAGCAGGGTATGATAGTGCAAGCATAAGAATGAGCACCTTCAGTATTCTTGTCATATTCTTCTCCTTTAATAAGTGCAGGGAAACCTACGCTACAGCCAGCGAGAGTCTCCCTACATCAACCTAACCCAAAACTATGTATGTCATTAATAACCAGCGTTCTGCTTATAAAGGCCGGGAGTGATGGCCATCTGATTTTGGGGAATCGGATAGAGATAACGGCCATCAGCCACGTCGCTTACAGATGTTCTTTCCGGATTGCGATAGCGGGCGAACATGTCGGCGATTGGAATTCCGCTGAGGCCGTATTCAGGGCAGCCGAACATGCCACACGGTTGCGATATCAATATCTTGAAGAGAGGCAGGATTTCGTGTTTGAAAAAGTTTTCTCTGCTGCTGAAAAGCTCGAGTTCCTTCAGAAAGCCAAGAAAGCAGAATTCAGTCCTATCAAACACAGATAAAGGCAGGAGCGAGCATCCTACCTTTTTCTGTGTTATCTTGCCACAAACGTCCATTCCTTCATCAAACATCTATCACCCTGACGTGGCTGA
>CAMZHP010000109.1 GCA_947306845.1 uncultured Prevotellaceae bacterium | reverse complement strand
TGAAATAGAGGTATTCTGCTCCCGGCTGCTTACCCACGATACCCCAACCCGGACGAACGGAGAGGGTGGATATGAAGGGCAGATGCTCAGACATGAACGGCTCCTTGTGGATATTCCACCTGATGGAGAATGCGGGGAAGTTACCCCATCTCTGGTCGGAGCCGAACTTGGTGCTACCGTCGCGTCTGACAGAGAAGTCGGCGATATACTTACCTTTGTATGCGTAGTGTGCGGAATAGGTGAAGTAGATGCTTCTCCACTGTCCGCTGCCGGTGCTGATACCGTCGATAATACCAGGTGCAGAAGGACTGATAATGGAACCTGAAGGCAGTCCCCACTCCACCGTGTTCTGTGAGTTGGACTTACCGCTGGTGAGCTGTCCTCTGAGCATCATCATCACCGAGTGATCCTTGTTTTTGAACACCGGAGTGAAGGTCAGGGTATGTGTAGTGGTCACACCGAAGCTCTTGGATGAGTTCGCCGTTGTCCTGTTGCTCTGCTTGTTCTCTGTATCATTCCATCCTGTCGTGCTCAGTGAGAGCGGCATGAAGGTGTCCTCATAGCGGTTGAAGATGTTGAAAATCACCTTTCCCTCGTATGAAAGCTGTGTCTGCGTGGCAGAGAGACCGAGAAGATTGTAGCGCAGCTTGAACTCAGGTTCGATATTGTAACTGGTCTCATGGCTTTTTGCCTCATGGGCGAGTGCCACGGGATTGGGGCGTCCCAACTGGTCGCGCAACTGGCTGGAGACTGTTGGCAGCATGCTGTAGTACTCGTTGAGGTCGTTGCCAAACTTATCCTGCTCATAGATGGAAAGGTTGGGCATACGGGTATATGCGATGGACAGCAGGTCGCCGTTGTTTTTCTTGTTCTTGGTATAGGTCAGCGCGATATTGGTCTCAATCTTGATGCGGTCGCTGACGAAGTAGTCGAGGTTGACACGTGAGGTGAAGCGGTCGAGCTGCTGCATGATGATGGAGCCCGTCTCATGGTCGTAGCCGGCACCGATGCGGAAATGCGCTTTCTCACCACCTCCCGAGAGAGCGAGGTAATGGTTTTGTCTCCAACCCACCTGCTTGACCTCCTTGAGCCAATCGGTGTTGTTGTTGTACATCTCATACTCGGGGAAACTGGGATTGTAGTTGATTTCCGGAATATTGCTGGATGCATCACTCATCGAAGGATTGAAGTACTCCTCCTTGAGCAGCATGGTGTACTCATCGCCATTGAGCATCTTATAGCCGTTGGGCTGGTAGGTGCCCGTCAGGCGCAAGCTGTAAGTGGCACGGGTGGCGCCGCGTGTACCGCGCTTGGTCTTGATTTCAATCACACCATTTGAACCCTGTGAACCCCAGATGGCGGTGGCGGCGGCATCCTTGAGCACGGAGATGCTCTCGATATCCTCCGGGTTGACATTGAGCAGCTGGGCAAATTTCTCCT
Organism: uncultured Prevotellaceae bacterium; assembly: GCA_947306845.1. The sequence goes on along the minus strand of CAMZHP010000109.1, from coordinate 7,956 downwards.
CATTGGCGGAAGAGAAGTCGAAGTCATTGACGTTGGTTTCCCACACATTGCCGTCAACCACGATCAGCGGCTCACTTGAGCCATTGATACTCGACACACCACGCAGGCGCATGGAAGTACCGGAACCGAGGTTACCTGAGTTCGCCACGATATCCAGACCGGCGATACGTCCTTGCAAAGCCTCGTCCACCGTGGTGATGGAGAGTCCCTCGAACTCCGACATATTGATGCTCTCGCGTGCGGTTGAGATTTCATCCACCGGGATGGCGAGACCTGAGCCCTGTGCCCTTTTCTTTGACACCACCACGACCTCGTCGAGTTGCTCCTCATCCGACATGGTGATTTCATACCTCAATTGGTTGATGGGTTTGACCACAGTCTTGTAGCCCACATACGAGAAGCGTATCTTATCCTTCGGGTTCTTGAGCTTGAAGGAGAAGTTACCATTGACGTCCGTCACGGCCGAAGCCTGAATACGGTTGGCGGCATCAATCTCCACCACGTTGGCCCCGATGACGGCTCCATAGGAGTCTGTCACCGTACCGCTGATGATATCTCCCGCGCTTTGTGCGTAGGTATATCCCACCGACAATTGGAGTCCAACGATGACGGTACCCAAAAATTTCATGTATCTATTTGTAGCCATAGTCGTCTTGTTTCAATTATCAGTTATTGATCATCAGTGGTTTGTCTATGAGATGTATGACCGCGGACGACGACGTCTCTATCATCGTTGCCCTGGTCGCATCCGCAGAGTTGTACTGGAACTCCCTTGCCGCTATATTATAAAGGTGGGGGTTGCTGGTCACCACACGGCGTGTGTTGCCGGCATGGTCGACGATGGTGATGCCGTCTTCGGACAGTCTGGCAGACACTCTGTAGAAACGTTCTGTAGAGGGGTCGATGACAGCTGTCTCAAAGTCGCCGGAATCATCAGCAGCACCTATATAGAGGGCGTTGTCCTGAATGTGATACTTCACAAAGTTGACAATCTGCAGGGAGTCACGTGACTTAGCCGTGAGGTTTCCTGCCTCCTCGAAAGCCTCGACAGCCTCCCATGTGGAGAGCTTGCCCTGACGCTGCAGTTCCTCGATGCTTTCATTGGTGGGCACATAAATCGTATAATGATAGGTGTTGAACACTGAAACGTTGGTTCCGCCACAGGCATTCCTGTTGTTGTGAATTTGCTCAAAGACTCCGCTGCCCTCCATGAGTTCGAGGAACTTGGAGAACTCCGGTCTTTCAGCCAGCATATCATAGACGGTGCGGCGTGTTCCCAGGATGGGCTGTCCGTCAAGGATGTAGCTCTTTCCGTTTCCGCCATCGGTTTGGTCGTAAATCTCACTGACACGGAGGGGAGTGCCCTCGTTGGTCTGGTAGCTTCCCTCAACGGTCATACCGTTGACACCTGCATTCACGTTCTTGACGCGGAGCTCCATGCCACCCTTCGTGCGGTAGTACTCATGTCCGTCCTCTACATTTCCGATGACGATGTGTGTCTCCAGGATATCCTTCAGACGGTTTCTGACCTGGTCGTTGCTGGCCATACCGATGGAGTCGCCCACCGTTCCTGTCTCTGTGTCATAGTTCCAGATGCTGGCCCAGACACGGTCGGACACATTGACTTTGGAAGCATCGTAGTGGAAACGGAACAACTGAGTCTGGTTCTTCCCGTAGGAGCATGGATCGATGTACTCGAGCATGGCCTTGTTGGTCGGGATGAAGAAACTGTAGTATGAATTGAGAGAATTTAGATAGACGTTGTACTGCAACTGCTCAATGCCCCAATACAAAATCTTCATGGTTTCATTGACCAGTGCAGGGAATGACACACTCACGTATGCCGTGGGTGAATAGACGCGGTTGGTGAGGTAGATGGCACCATTGCAACCGAGATAAACAGAGTCGATGGCTCCTACCTCAACACCCATGGGGTCATTGGCATCATTGAGAATGCCGGAGAACTTGGAAGGCACTGATGATACGAAGGAACTAAGCATGTTGTTGTTGAGCAGCTTGACCACCACCTCATCGGGCACGTTTTCCCAAGTACCATAATAATCCTTGAGCACTTTACCGGCACCCGACTCCCAATACTCTTCCATGGCCTGGTCGCTGGGCACCATCATCACTGCCATATCACGCTGCATGGCGATATTGCCGCCCTGATCATCGAGACCGGCATAATAGGCGTTCCACTCGGGATCGTACTTGAGTTGTCCGTTCACAGCCTTGTTGTCTGGTGTGGCGCCAACAGGATTGCCGTTCTGTGATTTCTCCGAGAAAAATCGTTTTTGGAAAACGGAGTCCACATTATTATTATATAAATAATTGTATTGTGTAGTAGCCGACTCCCCTACCCAATACGGAGCGCAGAAACGGTTAAGCAACCTGTTGAATACCGACACGTTCTTTTTGGTGCCGAGCAGTTCTGCCATGTTGGGCAACGGTGTGATGACTTCACTCATCTTATGGATGAAACCATTGGAACACTTGATGTTGGGCTCATCCACCTGAACACCGTTAACGCTGGCATCACCCGCCTTGCGGTTGGTCGTATTATTATATAAGAAATCGTAATCGCTGTTGGTGATGCGCTTGTTGACCAGCTGCTTCTCAATGAACTGCACCAAGGGTACGACAGAATTGTCGGTCATGCACACCATCGGCTTACCCGAAGCCTTGTAACGTGCCCAATAAGGATTGTCCGGCATCTGGTTGGCGTTGAGCACTGCCACTGAATCGAACGGTGTGCTGGAAGCGAATCTACGCATACACTCGCCTTCCCGTGGCGGAGTACCCTCCACACTCGGCAGACTGTTGAGCTGCATCGAGTTGTCCATCATGCTGCCAAAAAGCAAGAGTTTTTTTTGAGAGAGCGAGAACTGCTCATAGCTTCTCACCCCCCAACTGTTGTTACTGAAGAATCGGGCATAGGCATCATCGTCAGCGACAAAGAGGGTTTTCGAACCTGTCTTTGCCAAGACTTCCTTGTAGCCCAAGTCATCAATCATCCTCACCGTGTTGGAGTAATTGCCATTCTCGACCAGCCAACTGTAGATACTTGCTCCCCATCCTTCCGGGTCGCGCTCATCCAAGTCATACTGCGTACACGAGTTCATGGTCAAACCAACAGCCAACATGAAACACGCTTTGAAAAGCATGTTTCTACGATGACTCCAAAATTTCATTTCGGTTACCATAAAAATAATTGTTTAACTCGCAAATTAGTTTTTTGCAAAATTAATGAATACCTATATAGTAACCAATCAGACACGTTTCATTCTCATTTGAAAACATTTCCCCATGAAACAAAATGAAACATACATTTTTGTATTTGTAACATATAAGTGTTGAATATACAATATAGAACAAAAAAAGGGCAATTTTGACCAATTGCCCTTTGTTTTGTTTCTATTTTTTTATTTTAGCTTGAGCAGCAATGTCTCAAGAGCCTTTCTTCTTTCGGCCCATGTTTTGTAGTCATCGGCCTTAAGGGTATAGATGGTTGGTTTGTTGGGATCGTCAGACTGTTTCATGAACTCCAGATTGCTGGTGGTGATGATACAAGGTTTGGTCTTCTTCTTGTTGATGAGCACATCGGCGATGGCATTGGCTCCACCCACCTTGAACCAGCTTTCGAGGGTGTCGTCCTTACCAGGCACGAGTTGGATGAACGACGGGAATCCATGCTGGTTTTTCATGTGTGACATATACCATGCCTCATTGCTCTGGATATTGTAACTCAACTCACCATGCTCGATATTGTCCATCTTGGCAAAATTGTAGTCAGACGATGGATGGCTGGCGATGCTCGGTTTGAAGCCCTTCGACGGAGCGAGATACATGTTGTTGGGGTCGGCCACCTGGGTTCCATCCACCAGGAAATAGTAAGTGAACGTCTCCATGGCATGATCCTTGATCTCCACCGACCACACACCATCATCGTCTTTCTTCATCTGCATGGGCTGGTCATACAGTTCGCCCACCACCGCCACAGACTTGGCGTCGGGAGCCTTGAACCGGAAGACGATGCTCGATTTCTTGTACTCAGGTGAAACGATCGGACGCGGGAAGAGCCTTGCCATGGTCTCTCCGGTGAACTGCTGTTCATTACCTGTGGCAGCCAAGGCCGGTTTTCCGTTTTTCATGGCCTCCTCAGCCGCCTGCGGACGGAAGAGCAACCTCAGGGATTTGTCGAGGAAATACTTGGCATTCATCCAGGTATGTCCGAATTTGTCATTGGTGAACTCTTTGACGGAACGGATGCCTTTCTTGTCAAGGAACTCCATGTAGTCGCGGGCAGTGCCATAGAGGAAGTCGTCGGTGCCGACACCCAACCAGAAGAGATGGATCTTGCTGTTGGTGTCCTCGGCGTTGTCATAGACATTGGCGATGTCGGTCGAAGTAAATGAACTGTAGCTGCAAAGGTAGGAGAACTTGTCGAGATTGTTCAAGCCATTGGACAAGGCCTGGTTGCCGCCCCTTGAGAAACCACCGATGGCACGGTGGTCGCGGTCAGCGATGGTGCGGTAGTGATCCTCCACGTATGGCATCAGGTCATTGATGAGGTCAAGACTGAAAATATCACGTCCGAACATCATGGGCATTCCGCCCGGCATGCCGCCTGGCATACCACCACCCATTCTGGCACCTCCGCCAGGGAAGCCGCCTCCATTGGGCATGGCACCCATTTGTCCGCCACCAGGGAATCCTCCGGCCGGCATCTGGCCACCACCCGGGAAACCACCGGCAGGCATCTGCCCACCACCTGGGAAACCACCGGCAGGCATCCGTCCGCCACCGGGAAAGCCACCCATCCGGCCACCACCAGGGAAGCCGCCCATACCCGGCCTTGAAGGCAGCAACTTGGTCGGGTTGCCGTATGGCATCACCACGATCATCTCTTCTGCCTCACCACGAGCCAGCAGGTTGTCGAGAATGTAGTTGACACGTCCCACCTTATAATATACTTCTTCCGTATCCGTCGTTCCACTGATCAGGTAGAAGACAGGATATTTCTTCGTGCGACTCCTCTGATAGCTTGGCGGCAGGTAAACCACAGCATGGTTGGTGGCGTTCAGGCTGGAAGAAAAATAGTTCACATACTCAATCGTTCCATGCATCACTTTCTGCACATCATGAATGAGTGGTCCTTTCTTGCTTGGAATCACAAGCAAGCTGTTCTTGAAGCCCTCATTGGGGAAATAGAGGTCGCAGAGGGGATCCATGACACTGATCCCATCCACAATGAAGCAATAGGGATACATGTCTGGGGCTGCCGGACCGAGGGTGGCTGCCCACAGTCCGTTCGAAGCGTCCTTCAGCTCCATGGGCTTCTTTCCGGCAAACTGCACGTCAACCTCCACCTTCTTGGCATTTTTGTTCTGGTAATAGAAAGTGACTGTCCCGTCGTCATTGCACACCGTGGAAGTTTTCAATGGCAGAGATACAGTCTGTGCCTGCATCATACATGCGAAGCACAACAAAATAGTTGATAATAGTTTTCTTTTCATGTTATCGAGTTTAGGTTTATTAGTATTCGGAATCTAGTTGAGTAATGCTGTTGTATCACATTGCAAAGATGGCACATTTTTTAATAAAATACTTCTATATTTGTAACATGTTTTTTGCTATATGTTCCAAAAACGGCCAGCGAATTGTTCCGTCATTCCTTGGCAGAGGCCATCATTCCTTAATGTTCTGACAATAAATCCGTTTTTTCTTCGTTAAAAAACAAACAAGCGACCATGCTTTTTTATCAAGATCCCGAATTCGTGCAGAGAGTCCAGCAAACCATCGAGTTTGTAGGCACCTTTGCCTTTGCCATTTCCGGCATCCGCCACGCAGCAGCATGCCGTTTCGACTGGTTTGGCGGTTTTGTCTGCGGCGTGGCGGTCGCCATCGGAGGCGGAACGCTCCGCGACGTGATGTTGGGTGTCACCCCATTCTGGATGCTCTCACCTTTTTATCTTTTATGCACCGCCCTGGCTCAGGCCTTCGTGATAATCTTTGCCCGTTGGCTGAAGCGTCTCGACAATGCCTGGTTTGTGTTCGACACCCTTGGTCTTGCGCTTTTCACGATAGCCGGCATGCAGAAGACCCTTGACTGTGGCCATGCGATGTGGGTAGCCATCATCATGGGATGTATCACAGGAAGTGCTGGCGGTGTGATCCGCGATATCTTCCTCAACCGGATGCCTCTGATTTTCCAAAAAGAGATTTATGCGATGGCCAGCATCGCCGGAGGCATGGTTTATTGGCTCATGCTGACACTGGAAGTAAATGTCGGCATTGCTTCAGTTGTCACCTTCCTGCTCATCTGCGCCATCCGTTTCCTGGCCATGCGCTACCACATCTCCCTACCCCATCTTCATTCTGAGGACGACGCTCGTTGATACTACCCATTTCACAAAATAAAGCCTTATGAGAACTATTATCCTTTCCTTACTGCTCATCCTGTCGCTGTCATCAGCAGCACAGACGCCACAGCAAAGCATCACCGTGACCGAGAACATCGCTTATCGCACCGACGTAGGACCGAGCACCGTCCTCGACCTGGCCAAACCTCAGTTCGGTCCCCAAAAGAACAGACCCGCCATCCTCATCATCCATGGCGGCGGATGGAATGCGGGGTCGAAGAATGACATTGTCTATCGCGCTCTGATGGTGGATTATGCCATGAAGGGCTACGTGGTGGCCAACATGAACTACCGGCTGACGCGGGAGGCCCCATTTCCTGCCTGCATCGAAGACGTGCGATGCGCCATCCGCTGGATGAAAGCAAATGCCGACAATCTGGGTATCGACCCTGAGCGCATAGGCACCTATGGGCATTCCGCAGGTGGTCATCTGTCACTCATGGCGGGCGTGGCAGCCGAGAGCAAGGCATTCAACGATGCTGCTGACCCATGGAAGGCATTCTCATGCGATGTAGCCTGTGCCGCCGGCGGAGCACCGCCAACTGAAATCGGCCGTCGGGGAGAATGGGCGGAGCATACCGAGTGGTGGCCCATCGGCTATATCGGTCCATGCAAAACACCCTTCCTCGTTCTGCAAGGCGGAGAGGATCCCGTTGTGAGGCCCAATCTGACGGAAGATTGGGTGACGAAGATGCAAAAGGAAGGCGCACAGGTGGACTACGTGAAGGTGCATGGACCGCACAGCGTGGCCTACGACCAGGCACTTGAGTTCACTCGTCCGGCGATGGATGCCTTCTTTGCACGGCACCTGAAGCACGAGGACCCTACGGTGAACTTCGAGCAGATGAAGGTGGTTGAATTCGGAGGCAGCGGACCATACAAGGCCATCGCTGTCCGTGAGAAGTCGTTGACGGACTTCGTGGTCTACCGCCCCGTGAACATAGACAATGCCGTTGCCCGCAACAGGGGCAAGTTGCCCGTGCTCGTCTTCGCCAATGGCGGGTGTATGGACACCAGCATTAGCTACGAGAACATGCTTACCGACATTGCCTCCTACGGATACGTGGTAGTGGCCATCGGAGAACTGCAGATGCTTGCACAGCACGACAAAGATCAGCATACCCCGTCGTCGATGGTGGCAAAGGCACTCGACTGGATCAGCCAACAAGCAAATACCCCTGGCGCTTTCTACTATGACAAAATAGACGAGACAAAGATTGCCGCTGCCGGGCACTCCTGTGGTGGTGCCCAGGTGCTGGCCAACGCAGCCGACCCACGTCTGAAGACCTATCTTATCCTGAATGCTGGTATGGGCAAGATGACGATGGCCGATGCCAGTGCCAAGTCGCTGAAAAATTTGCATGGTCCCATCCTCTATCTCGTTGGCGGCACTACTGATGTGGCGTGGAAGAATGCCCAGATGGACTACAAAGCCATCAAGAAAGTGCCCGTTGTCTTAGCCGACAACACCAAGAGCGGGCACGGCGGCACCTATGAACAGCCTAACGGCGGCGACAATGCCCGTATGGTGCGC
>CAMZHP010000108.1 GCA_947306845.1 uncultured Prevotellaceae bacterium | reverse complement strand
TCACCGCAACGATTGAGGGTATCTTCAACAAGAAGATTCACGACAACTGCATCTCTGACTGGGCTATTCCCACTGTCGGTGGTTTCGCACGCTTCAATGGTGTCGACAACCGTCCCATCTTCCCTGCCGGATTCCGCACAGGCACCAAGGCCTTCATGCTCGAGAACACCAGCAAGGGCTACGGATGGACAGCCAACGTCACCCTGACCGCACAACCGTTTGAGTGGTTGAACCTCATGGCTGCCTATACCCACACAGTATCTAAAGAGGTGACGGGTATGCCGGGTTCTGCTGCTGAGTCGGCCTTCACCTATGTTCCCACTGTGGAAGGCCCCAACAACATCAAGCTTCACAATTCGCAGTATGTGACCCCCAACCGTTTCGTGGCCAATGCTACTATCCACGACAAGAGCGGCAACCACTATAGCTTCATCTATGAGACCTGGCAGGGTGGTTACAACTACTCCTACATGATGGTGAACGACATGAACAGCGACGGTTACAACTACGACGCTATTTACATTCCGACCGACGGACAGGTGGCCAACAAGGAGTTCCGTTTTGTTTCCCAGGATGATGCTGATCGTTTCATGGGCTTCGTTCATAACGACAGCTATCTGAAGAAGCATCAGGGTGAGTATGCTGAGCCTTACAGCGTCTATTCTCCTTGGGTACATCGTATCGATTTCGCCTACAAGCACGACTTCAAGGTGAATGCCGGCAATACCACTCACAGACTGCAACTCTCTTTGGACATCAAGAACGTGCTCAACCTCTTCAACTCCAGTTGGGGCGTCAGCAAGTTCCTCAACTCGTCTATCGGTACGGAGGCTCGTATCCTGAAGTATGAAGGTGTGGATGCTGACGGTTATGCTACCTTCTCTACTCCTTCTGCCATCAGTGCCAAGACCAAGACATGGTCTCCCAACCATGCTGTCGGTCAGTGCTGGTATGCCTCTATCGGTATTAGATACATCTTTAATTAAGAGTAAAGAACAAAGAATCAATCTATTATGAAACTCAAATATTTCTTTCCGTTCTTCGTAGCAGTCATCGCAGCCATCTTTACTGGTTGCTCCGATGACAATGACCCGACGTATCTCGACGAGATCCGTGTGTCACAATCGTACGTGAGCCTCAATACCAATGGCGGCTCCACATCCATCGATATCGTGGCCAATGGCAACTGGACTGTCTCTGACATTCCTGCTTGGCTGACCGTGTCTCCTGCTTCTGGTTCTGGCAATGGGACCATCACTTTCTCTGCTGAAGCAGGTGAGGGCCGCACAGCCGAGGTGCTCATCACTTGCGAGGGCAAGACCCAACGCATCAACATCATCCAAGGCATCGCTACCGTTTCCAACGCTACTTGTGCCGAGGTATTGGCTGGTCCTGACTCCAAGACCTACCGCGTGACGGGTGTTGTCACCAAGATCGCGAACACCACTTATGGCAACTGGTATCTGGACGACGGTACTGGTGAGGTGTATATCTATGGTACGCTTGATGCCAAGGGCGCCGAAAAGAACTTCCTCAGTCTGGGAATCGAGGTAGGCGACCAGGTCACCGTCGAGGGACCGAAAACCACCTATAACGGTACCGTGGAACTGGTTAACGTGACAGTCGTCAAGATAGAGAAGTCACTCATCAAATGCGACTCGCTCACTGTCGGTGATGTGAAGGCCGACGTGTTGCCACTTGAGGGTGGTGATATTGTTGCTCACCTTACCTGCAAGGGTCTCGGCGTGGCCGTGGAGATTCCCGAAGAGGCAAAAAGTTGGCTCGGTGTTGTTGCCTCAACAGTGGGTGGAAATCCCACCATCACTTTCCGTGCTGCTCCCAATGCCGGCGGTGACCGCAACACCACAGTTACCTTCAAAACCACTGATGGCAAGAAGGAATATACCTCTCAGGCCACCATCAACCAGTTGGGTGCCATTCTCGAGGTGCCAGTGGCTGACTTCCTCGCCGCAGAAGTGGGCGATACACAGTTCCGCATTACGGGTGTGATCACAGAACTCTATGCCAGTGACAAGCAGGGCAAGAGCTTCTATATCCAGGACTACTCGGGCAAGACACTCGTTTACCGTATGGAAGGCTTCATCGAAGCTGGTGCCAAGGTGGGCGACATCGTCACCGTAGTGGGCAAGCGTGGTGCTTACAAGGACAGCCCGCAGATGGTCGAAGGCAAATTTGAGGAGCTGAAGTATGCTGTCACAGAAGTGAGCATTGAGGAATTCCTCGCCAAGGAGGATTCTAAAGAGGTTTACTACATGGTGACTGGCACAGTGAAGGACTTGCTCAGCAGTGCTGGAGCAGAAAACGACTATGGCAACCTCCATATCACAGACGGAACCAATGAACTCTATGTCTATGGTTGCTATTCAGGCTACGGTGCCACAGGCGATGCTCGTAAGGGCTTCATCAAAGCAGCCAATATTGAGGTGGGTGACAAACTGACCATGATTGGCTACAAAGACACCTACAAGGGCTTGGTGGAACTCTGCGGAGGTATCTATTTCTCGCACGAGAAGGCTGAATGAATCAAGTAGTTAAAAAAAAGTCGGACATCTCTTGGATGTCCGACTTTTTTTGTGCCCAAAAATTTTGATATTCCTGCTACTTTCGCTATTTTTGCGCAAAAATAACAACCAACAGAAATGAAGATGAAAATGAAAATGGGCGTTTTGCCTGCAGCCGCTGTGGTGGCTGCTCTCTGCCTCTCCGCATGCAGCAATGGTAAGTTCAAGATAGAAGGCTCCATCTCTGAGGCCGCCGACTCCATGCTTTATCTCGAGAACATGGCACTCGACGGACCGCAGAAGATTGACTCCGTAAAACTCACAGCCGATGGTGCGTTCTCCTTCTCCAAGGAAGTGCCTTCCGATGCACCGGATTTCTACCGTCTGCGCATCGCACAGCAGATCATCAACTTCGCCGTCGACTCCACAGAGACCATCTCGGTGAAGGCTGCATACCCCACCATGGCATCTGACTATACCATTGAGGGAGGAAAGAGCAATGCGACCATCCGGGAACTTGCACTCAAACAGATACAGTTGCAGGCACTCGCGAGGAAAATACTTGATGCACCCGACCTCAACGCCACTGCAGTGGGTGATAGCATACTCGCAGTAGTGGGCGCCTACAAGAAGGATGTGATGAACAATTACATCTACAAAGCTCCGGGGGATGCCTCGTCCTATTTTGCCCTCTTCCAAGGTATCGTAGTAGGCAAGTCATACATGATGGTGTTTGACCCCCGCCGTGATATCGACGACGTCAAGCCTTTCTCGGCGGTGGCTACCAGTTGGGATACCTATCATCCCAAGTCACTCAGGGGGGAGAACTTGCACAATATCGCCCTTGAGGCGATGAAGACCAAGCGCATCGTGGAGGCCGAGAAGGAAGGACTCACCATCGGGGCAGACAAAGTGACCGTGACCGATATCATTGACATTGTGCTGCCTGACAACAAGGGTGTAACCCGTCGCCTCACCGACCTCAAGGGAAAGGTGGTGCTGCTCGACTTCCACCTCTTTGGGGCAGAAGGGTCGATGCAGCGCATCATTGCCCTGCGTGAATTGTACACCAAATACCACGACCGGGGATTGGAAATCTATCAGGTCTCACTCGATGAGGACGAGCATTTCTGGAAGACCCAGACAGCCGCGCTGCCATGGATTTCGGTGCGTGATGACGGAACGAATACTCAGACCTATCTCTATCAGGCACAGAGTCTGCCCATCGATTATATCATCAGCCGTGACAACAGGGTTGAACTTGGTCCGCAGCAGATCAAGAATCTTGAGGCAGACATTGCCAAATACTTGTAGATACTCAGGCTACTCCTTGGTGGAACGACCATGCGCTACATGACCATGATATCCGTGATGTACCTGTGGACTGTCATGACGATGGCCCAGAAGTTCACCTTGGAGACGGTCAGCGACTCTCTTTCCTACTTAGTGCTCACCACGGATTCCACCACCGACCGCCACCGTTTGCCCTTCGAGGTCTATCAGTTTTGCACAGGTGACGTGGATGGCGACGGGTCGGAAGATGCTCTCGTTGGTGTGGTGAAGACCACCCGCTTCGATCCCGTCATGGCACGGAGACTCTTCATCTTCAAAAACCATCATGGGCGTATCCGCGCATTGTGGATGGGGTCTCGGCTGGGAGGCATCCTGTGCGACTTCTGCTTTACAGGCGGACGGGTGCGCACATTGCAGGCGACCACTGACGGGCACTATGCCGTCCTCGAGCACGAATGGCGGAAGTTCGGACTTGGGGCATTGCGGTTCTTGGCTGCCAATGTCTCACTTGAGGAGGCCCTCTCTGTTTTCTGTACTTTAACATCGGAATGATAACACCAAATCTTTTATGACTATGAGAAAATATCTTGTACTGTTCACAGCGTTCATGGCAACGCTCACCCTATCCGCACAGGAGACAAAACCCATCGTCCTTCCAGGAAAGGGAAAAATCAATGTGGAGAAACTCCGCAAAGTAGACCTTAACATGGATATTTCGCAACTCAATATCTGTGAACTGCGTGCCTTGCGCAACTCATTTGCGGCCAAGCAAGGCTATCTCTTCAACAGCAGCGAACTGCGCTTGCTCTTCAACACCACGTCGTGGTATGACAGTCTGGCGTGGAAACGTGTCGAGGAGGAAATGGGGCCGGTGAAGTACACTGCTAAGGAGACGGCGTTCATCAACAAACTCAAGGCTCGTGAGGACGAATTGCGCAAGCGTAACTTTACTACTTCTGCAGGCATCGTCAACCTCGACAACCTTGTCAATCCGTTCCAGATGGAAGAGTTCCCTGCAGAGATGAAGGCTCACCTCTCCAAATATGGGTTCGGTATTGCTGAGGCCGACCATGAGCAGATATTTCAGGTGTATGAGAAAAACGACTACTGCATGTTCCCCAACTTTGTCACCACCGACCTCTACCTGCAACTCTTTCACCTCTATTTCGACACGATGATGCGGAAGGTGGAGGAAGGCAAACTCAGCGGTGTGATGCAGGACTTGTGTCAAAAATTGCACAAGAATATGAGCAGTCTGGCTTCCAGTTCATCGGATGCCACCATACGGCAGTGCGCCGAGTGGAATACTGCCTATTTTGCTGTCGCCCATCAACTCATCAGCGGCAAGCCTTTGTCGGTGCCTGCCACCTATACAGCAATGGCGAAGGAAGAGTATGAGAAGAGCATGAACGCTAGCGACGGCTATTCGGAGTTTTTGGGCTATACCCGCGTGAAGTTTGGTTACGGCTTGTTCAAACCCCGTGGGCACTACACTCGTTCGGAGCAGTGCAAGAAGTATTTCCGTGCGATGATGTGGCTGCAGTCAGTTCCCTTTGGCACCGACGATGACTTCAGACTCAGATGTGCCGCGCTCATCGCTGACGCTGTGCGCTCTGATGCTGCAGTAAAAAAAGCCTACAACAGTGTGTTTGAGCCCATCACTTTCCTCATGGGTGCTCCCGACAACATCACCATTATCCAAGTGGGTGATGTGATGAAGGAACAGGGCGTCACCGTCGCTCAGTTGATGAAGAAGGGCAAGGCACTGGACAATTTCCGCAAGCGCATCGATGAGATTGCGGAGAAGCAGATCCGCATACGGCCTAAGTTTGAGCGTACCTCACACAACAAGATCAACTTCATGCCTCAGCGCTATCAGCCAGATGCTGAGGTGCTGCAGGAGATGGTTGACTGCGACAACGAACAGACCAAGCGTGATGTGCCGATGGGCCTCGATGTGATGGCAGCCATGGGCAGTTTTGCCGCCGAGCGCATCCTCATCGATGAATTGAAGCAGGACAAGCAGTGGGAGGGCTTCACACCTAATCTCAACAAAGTGAAGAAGGTGATGAAGGCTACCGATTGGAACGTGTGCATCGCCAACCAATGGCTGTCCACGCTCAATGCGCTCAATGTGTTCGACGACCCACGTCTGCCATATTTTATGAAGACCCCGCAGTGGAACAAGAAAAACCTCAACGCAACGCTTGCTTCATGGGCAGAACTCAAGCACGACGCCATCCTCTATGCCAAACAGCCTATGGCTGCTGAGTGTGGCGACGGCAGCCTGCCTGCACCGACAGTGACGGGATATGTGGAACCCAACAAGGGCTTCTGGAGCAAGGCCATCACGCTCATCGACCAGACTCGTGCGGTATTCTCCAAGTACAACCTGTTGACAGATGATATCATCAGCATCACGGAAGACATCAAGGACGAGGCAGAGTTTTGCCTCAATGCCACCAATAAGGAACTGGAAGGCAAGCGGCTCACCAACGAGGAGTATGACCATATCCGCTATATCGGCGCCGCCTTTGAGAACCTGTCCCTCGAACTCATCAAGGAGCCCGACCAAACTCTGATGGGGTGGTTTGACGTGCAGGGTGCTGACAAGTCCATCGCTGTCGTGGCTGATGTCTATACTTCCAACGGCGACAACAACCCTGAGAAGTCCATCCTCTTCGAGGCTGTTGGCCCCGCCAGCGAGATATATACTGTAGTGGAAGTCGATGGTTATCTTTACCTGATGCGAGGTGGTGTGTTCTCCTACCGTGAGTTCAAACAGCCCATGGATCAGCCGAGACTCACTGACGAAGAGTGGCAGGAGAAACTCAAAACCTATCCCAACACAGGCAAGCCCTCATGGATGAAGGAAATCATCATCCCACTGAAGACCAAGCCTGCCCCCAACGAGACGGTCTTCTACGGGACGGGTTGCTGATGCGCCCTTTCACTAATACTTCTCCCCCCAATACCCCTCCCCTTCCCTCCCCAAAGGGGAGGGGGATTTTTGATTACACTTTTAATAATCCTCTTTTGCGTTTACATCTTCTTACCATATTTCTATTCCTCATCGGAATGCCGTCATTGGCCTTCTCCCTTCCCTTCGAGGAGGATAGGGAGGGGTGTCAAGGGGGTGGAGTTACCATCACCTTTGTTGGTGACCTCCTTCTCGACCGGGGTGTGCGTGAGAGGGTAGATACGGCTGGGGTAGATGTGCTGTTCTCACCTTCTGTAGACTCCCTTTTTGCTGCCTCAGACTTCGTCATCGCCAACTTGGAGTGTCCTGCCACGCATATTGTCGCTCCGATGCAGAAGAAATACATCTTTAGGGCAGATCCTGAGCATCTTCCGGTGTTACGGCAACATGGCATCACACACCTCAACCTGGCCAATAACCACAGTATAGACCAGGGAAGACGCGGACTTCTCTCCACTCGTGACAATATCCGTGAGGCTGGGATGGTGCCGGTAGGGGCGGGCGAAAACATGCGCGAAGCAGTACAACCGATACTTCTTGCCGATACACCACGACGTGTATGGCTGTTGCCATCACTCCGCCTCGCTTTGGAAAACTATGCCTATCTGCCCGAAAAACCCTGTGTGAGTCAGGAACCCATGGACAGTTTGGTAGCGCGTGTGGCTTCTCTGCGGCGCTCATCACCCTCAGACTACATCATCGTCACCCTTCATTGGGGAGGAGAGAACACCATGCGCCCTATCCTCCAGCAGGTGGTCGATGCACACCGCCTCGTTGATGCAGGAGCCAATCTGATTGTGGGACATCACTCCCACACACTCCAACCCTCTGAGCAATACCATGGCGCTACCATTTTTTACAGCATCGGCAACTTCATCTTCGATGCCCTGCGACCCATCCACAAAAGTGGCTGTGCTGTCACCGTGACACTCACTGCCGACAGCGCCACTGTCTCATCCCATCAGGTGTCCATCAACGATTGCACCCCATATTTGCTTGATTGATTTTCAGAATACCACTACTGCACCTCCCTTTTTGCAGAGGTAATCATAATTCTTAATCCTTAATTCTTAATTCTCCATCAATCAGTACTCGTACAACTTCACGTGTAGTATCTTGTAGTCGCCCACTGAGATGCGGGCATGGCGGCCCTGATGGTCCTGGTCGCCATTGTGACGGCGGAGGTAATGTAGGGTACCCTTATCGTCCACTTCCACCTCATCGACATGGATGATGCCGATGCGCTTGCCTTTGAAACGGGAAACAGGCTGTTGTTTCCCACTGCTGCCAGAACCATTGTCGACAAACCCATCCTCTCCCAATGTCTTGGCCTCGCTCTGCTGCTTCTCCGTGGCAGTCTGGAATGTCACAACCACCCCGTTGCCGGCGATGAGGTACTCGTCTTTGGCCAGGCGTAGGATGACAGCGCCGCCCTCAGGCCATACGCTGCCATCGGTGGCCCGTGCATCCCAGGGCAGGGTGAAGTAATGGCGGCAGGTGAGGGTGAGATCGCCGTCGGTGATGATGCGCTCGCGGTCCTCCTGGTCGAAGAGCACACCCCACTGGGCTTGCTTGCCGGTGAGACGGTCGACAAGGGGTGACAGTTGGCGCAGCAGACTGTAGGCTTGCGTCACATGCTGTGTCTCTTCGGCTGGCGCCTGGTCGATGGCAAACGGGCTGAATCCCATCGCGTCGTGCTCTCCTATGGCATAGAGGGCGCGCACACCGCTGTTCACGCAGCAACGTGACTCAGGGATGAACAGCGGATTGTCGGGTAGGGCATATTGTGCCGCCCAACCCTTGAATCCAGTGTCATAGATGTCGGGCGCGAGAAGATCTATCAATGGCGCGCCGCAGTGCCAGATGTCCTTCAGATGGGCGAGCGGACCTGCAGAGGGGTACTCGCCAGGCTGGCGTCCGCGGCTGTTCATGGCGGCATTCACATACAAGGGAATGTCGTAAATCTTGCGGGCAGCCTCTGCCAGTTGGTTGACGTAGCGCGCATAATGGTAGGCCATGAAAATCTCATCGGTGAATAGTCCTGTGCCGAAAGCCTCTGTCCAGGTGCCGTCCTTGCCAGTAAAACGGGTTCTGAGGTGCTCATGGAGCACAGACTTGTTGGCCCGAAGGTAACGGATTAGTTCGATGGGCACGCGTCCTTCAAATAACTTTGTGGCTGCGGCAGAGTGGTCACGGGCATCTTCTAGCATTCCGATCTCATTCTCCACCTGCACCATCACCACCGTATGACGGTCGCCGTCGGTGTCGGCGATATGTTGCATGAGATGGCAGAACGCCCGCTTGTCTGCCTCCAGCACGTTGTCGGAGAACACGCTGGCTATCTCAAGAGGTTTGCCATTGGCGGTCACCGAGCGGGGA
The DNA here is from genome assembly GCA_947306845.1 of uncultured Prevotellaceae bacterium. The sequence continues at coordinate 227 of CAMZHP010000108.1, read as the reverse complement.
AAACGTTTCGTGTTGGTTTTCACCCATGCTGGGGCATAGCAACTCATGGAGTTCTTCCATGCGCCAAACCACAGGAAAATGACTTTCAGCCCTGTCTCACGGGCTTTCATGATGGTGCGGTCGATGAGGGTATAGTCAAATTGTCCCTCATCAGGTTCCAGCAAGTCCCACTGGGTGGGAACGAGCACTGTGTTCAGACCAAGGGCGGCCATGCGTGGCAGCACCTC
>CAMZHP010000107.1 GCA_947306845.1 uncultured Prevotellaceae bacterium | reverse complement strand
ACCTGGGCTGCGTGCTCTACGATGGCGACAAGGAATTTGTCATCAAGAAGTCGAAACTCCGTGGTGTGGAGTCGTGCGGCATGATCTGTGCCGAGGACGAGATCGGTATCGGAAGCAGTCATGCCGGTATCATCGTACTCCCCGATGACGCGGTGGTAGGCACACCGGCAGCAGAATACTACCATCTTGAGAGCGATTGGCTCATCGAGGTGGACATCACCGCCAACCGTGCCGATGCCCTTTCTCACTGGGGTGTCGCCCGCGACCTCTATGCCTGGCTGTGCCAGAACGGTTACAAGACATCGCTCCACCGTCCGTCGTGCGATGCGTTCACCGTCGATAACAACGACCTGCCCGTGAAGGTGACGATTGCCAACACCGAGGCATGCCGCCGCTACGCTTGTGTGAGCATCACCGACTGCGAGGTGAAGGAGTCGCCCGATTGGCTCAAGACCAAGCTCACCACCATCGGTCTGCGTCCTATCAACAATATCGTGGACATCACCAACTATGTGATGATGGCTTACGGACAGCCTCTCCACACCTTTGATGCCGACATGGTGACCGGACATCATATCATCGTGAAGCCACAGCCTGAGGGCACTCGTTTTGTCACTCTCGACGGTGAGGAGCATATCCTGGGCAGCCACGACCTCGCCATCTGCAACGAGGAGGAGCCGATGTGCATCGCTGGTGTCTTCGGAGGCAAGGGAAGCGGTACTTACGAGACTACCCGCAATGTGGTGCTCGAGAGTGCCTATTTCCATCCCACCTGGATCCGCAAGAGCGCACGCCGCCACGGACTGAGCACCGACTCTTCGTTCCGCTTCGAGCGCGGTGTCGATCCCAATGGCATCATCTACGCCCTCAAGCAGGCCGCCATCCTGTGCAAGGAACTGGCTGGTGGCAAGGTGTCGATGGAGATCTGTGACGAGTATCCCAACCCCATCGCCGACAGCATCGTCGATCTGCGCTATGACTATGTCGATGGTCTGATTGGCAAGCACATCCCAGCCGAGACGGTGAAGAACATCGTTACCAGCCTGGAGATGGTGATAGAGAAGGAAGACGAGCAGGGCATCGTGCTCCGAGTGCCTGCCTACCGCGTTGATGTACAGCGCCCCTGCGACGTGGTCGAGGACATCCTCCGTATCTATGGATACAACAATGTGGAAATCCCCACCCAACTCAAGAGCTCTCTCGTCATCAAGGGCGAGGAGGACAATAAGCACAAGCTCCACAACCTCGTGGCAGAGCAACTGGTGGGCTGCGGTTTCTATGAGATCATGAACAACTCCCTCACCAAGGCCGCTTACTATGACGGACTGGAGACATACCGTCCGGAGCATTTGGTGAAAATCATGAATCCGCTCAGCAGCGATCTCAACGTGATGCGCCAGACTTTGCTCTTCGGCGGACTGGAGAGCATCGCATACAACGCCAACAGACGCAATCCCGACCTCCGCTTCTTCGAGTTCGGCAACTGCTATGAGTTTGATCCGGAGAAGCAGAACGCAGACGACCCGATGAGGGCCTATCGTGAGGAATACCACCTCGGCATCTGGGTGACCGGCAAGCGAGTGACTGGCAGTTGGGCACATCCCGAAGAGGACAGCTCGTTCTATGAGCTGAAGGCATACGTGGAGAACGTGTTCGCCCGCATGGGTGTGCAACCGGGCATGCTGGTGGCTAAAACAGGCTCCAACGACATCTTTGCGAAGTCTATCGCCATGGAGAACCGTGGAGGAAGACTTGCCATGGAGATGGGTATCGTGAGCAGGAAACAACTGAAGGCGGCTGGCATCGACCAATCCGTATATTACGCTGACCTCAACTGGACGGTCCTTATGAAATTGATTCGCAAGAATAAGGTGCAGTTCTCGGAAATCGGCAAATACCCCGCCGTCAGCCGCGACCTCGCCTTGCTTGTGGACAAGAGCGTGGAGTTCGCACAGATCGAGCAGATTGCTAAGGCAACAGAAAAGAAACTGCTTCGCAGCGTGGAACTTTTCGATGTCTATGAGGGAAAGAACCTCCCCGCTGGCAAGAAGAGCTATGCTGTCAACTTCATTCTCCAGGATGATCAGCGCACTCTGCAGGACAAGCAGATCGAAGCCATTATGAACAAACTCATTCAGGGCCTCAAGAGCAAATTGGGCGCAGAACTGAGGTGATTTTAGTTCATAGTTCAAAGTTTATCGTTCAAAGTTTATCATTAGAAAAGTATAATAATCATCAATAAAAAATCACTCCAATGGGAAGAGCATTTGAATACCGCAAAGCAACAAAACTGAAGAGATGGGGCCACATGGCCAAGACATTCACTCGTATCGGCAAGCAGATCAGCATCGCTGTGAAGGCTGGTGGACCGGAACCAGAGAACAACCCGACCCTGCGCGCCATTATCGCCAATGCCAAGCGCGAGAACATGCCCAAGGACAATATTGAGCGTGCCATCAAGAACGCAATGGGCAAGGACCAGAGCGAGTATAAGGAAGTGAACTACGAGGGCTACGGACCTCATGGTGTCGCCATCTTCGTCGAGACGCTTACCGACAACACCACCCGCACCGTGGGTGACGTGCGCTCAGTCTTCAACAAATTCAGCGGCAACCTGGGTACACAGGGCTCGCTGAGTTTCCTCTTTGACCACAAGTGTGTGTTCACCTTTAAGAAAAAGGAAGGTGTGGACATGGACGAGCTGATTCTCGACTTGATTGACTACGGTGTGGAGGATGAGTTCGACGAGGACGAGGAGGCTGGTGAGATCACCATCTATGGCGACCCGAAGAGCTTCGGCGACATCCAGAAACACCTGGAGAGTGAGGGTTATGAGGTGACCGGAGCTGAGTTCACCCGCATCCCCAACGACTTGAAGGATGTCACTCCCGAGCAGCGCGAGGTCATCGACAAGATGGTGGAGAAACTCGAGGACTTTGATGATGTGCAGACCGTGTACACCAACATGAAGCCAGAGGAATAATGACCAAGCGACATATCTATAAGACACAGGGCACGTGCAGTCAGTTCATCGAGGTGGAAATCGATGACGACGGCACGCTGACCGATGTCATTTTTACAGGCGGTTGCAATGGCAACCTGCAAGGCATCACCTCACTGGTGCGTGGCATGAAGACGGAGGATATTCTCAAACGGCTCGACGGCATCCGGTGTGGATATAAGAATACCAGTTGCCCCGACCAACTCTGTCGTGCTATCGAGGAGACCCTCAAGTCGGATGCAAGTTGAGGGATGCAAGATGCAAGATGATGGATTGATACCTCCTTTAACAACAAGAGGATGATGAAAAAAATCGCCATTTCATGCCTGATGCTCGCTATGATGGTGGGATGTCAGGAGTCCTTGGAGGACCGCGCCGCCCGTGAGGTGGATGAGTACACCCAGAAATACTGTCCTGTACAGGTGAGCGACAACACCTTCCTTGACAGCATGACCTTTGACAAGCAGACGCATACATTGGTCAATCATTTCTCCATCAAGACCGACTCAACAAGTCAGCAGCGAGCCATAGAGAAGGCAGACATGATCAAGACTCAGCTGACAGAGGATGTCAGAAATGACATGAGCAAGAAACGGTTTAAGGAGGAGGGCTATTCTTTCCGCTTTGTAGCCCGTTCCTATGAGGATAAATCCCTCATTCTCTACGACACTACCATTGGACCTGAAGATTACAAATAGTAGTCTGACTGTTTTGCTGCTGGCCGTTATTGCCATTATCGTTTAAACCATTTGTCAACCTGATATGAGTGAGATAAGCAAGAAAAGAATTACCGAGTATATCAGAGCCCGATATGCGGTTCTGGTGATAGAGTCTTTCGAGGAGGAACGTGTCCTGGCTGAGTTGCAAAGTGTGGCAACCGATATCCACCATGATATTTATATATGGAACTCCACTGAGGGTGTCAGGTTCAACGGGAAACTGGCGGATGCCAAGACGGCGGACCTGAGGGCTGCCATCGACTTCTGCGAGAGCAAGGCAAAGGATCCCAGCAGCAAGAGCCTCTTCGTCTTCTGCGATGCCCACAGCTTCCTCACCGACAGGGCCAATGCTGTCTACCGCCGCAGGTTGAAGGATTTCGCTATCAGCATCCGTACCAGGGGATACAATTGCAACTGCATCATCATTGCTCCGAGCTTTGAGATCAGCAATGACTTGCAGAAAGAGGTCACCATTCTCGACTTCCCCCTTCCCACCAAGGATGAGGTGCGTGAGGTCATCCGCAATTTCATCAATCCCTACCGCAATGTAAGTGGCGTGAAGGTAGATGTCGACGACAAATTGTTGGAGCGTTATGTGGATGCCTCGTTGGGACTGACAGAACTGGAGATAGAAAACTGTCTCTCACGTTCACTCGTCAACGACCGCAGGCTGGATGAGTCCGACCTGAAGACCATCGTCAATGAGAAAAAACAGATTATCCGAAAGACAGGCATTCTGGAGTTTGTCGACACCAACCTCAACCTTGACGATGTCGGTGGACTGCAGACACTGAAAAAATGGCTCGACCTGCGCAGCCACTGTTTCGACGACCAGGCCAAGGCGTTTGGTGTGCAGCCTCCAAAGGGCGTCCTCCTCACGGGTGTGCCAGGATGCGGTAAGTCGCTCACTGCCAAGTGTGTGGCTTCAGCATGGAACATGCCGCTTCTGCGCCTCGACATGGGAAAGATCTTCCAGGGACTGGTAGGCTCATCAGAGCAGAACATCCGTCTGGCGCTGAAGACAGCAGAGGCGGTGGCTCCCTCTATCCTGTGGATTGACGAGATCGAGAAGGGCCTGTCGGGTTCTGGTGGAAGCGGTGGCGACGGAGGCACCTCGACCCGTGTCTTCGGCACCTTGCTCACCTGGATGCAAGAGAAGAAAAGCCCGGTGTTCGTTTTCGCTACGGCCAACAACATCAACGGCCTGCCGCCGGAGTTGCTGCGCAAAGGCCGCTTCGATGAGATTTTCTTCGTTGACTTCCCTTCCTGGGAGGAGCGGAAGAAAATCCTAGAAATCCATATCTCCAAACTCAAACGCGACCTCGCAAAGTTCGACCTCGACAAGCTTGCCACCCTCAGCGGTGAGAAGACCTTCGGCAAGGATGTCGTACTGGCTGGCGCAGAGTTGGAAGCCTGGGTGGGCGACTCGCTGATAGAGGCTTTTTCCAGAAGAGTGAACGGCGATACAAGTGCTGACATGGAGATGGCTGACTTTGAGAGCACCATCAAGCGTATTGTGCCGATGGGGCAGATGCGCAAGGATGAGTTCACACGCCTTCGCAAGTGGGCCAATGAGAACGCTGTGAGCGCTTCTGTCTCTGCCTCTGAGGACAACGACGATGGTATGAGCGGCTTCTCTGGTGGCAACGACATCAAGGAGCAGTTCATGGCGGGGCGCAAGATTGATTTTTGAACTGAGTTATGGCCAAAAAGATACAAATCCGGATTTTCGCTGACGGACATATCGAGGCTGTCACGAAAAATATCAAGGGCAAACAGTGCCTGAAATATCTCCAACCCCTGGAACAGATGCTTGATGCCCAGGTGACGGACTCTGAATTCACCAGTGAGTATTATGAGGCGGAAGTGGAGGAAACAACCTCTGAAACCGTCAATATCAACAATCAAAATTCATAAAGATGGGTCGTTCTTCAAACAAAGGCTTCTTGTGGGGACTGTCCCACTCACTATGGGTGCTGTGGACCTTCCTCTTCATGCCATGCGTGGGCTTCTTCATCATTGGCAAGAGGGTCAGTCATCGTCCCTGGCTCATCTGGGGCGGTATCTATCTGGTTTGTATGCTGATAGTGTTCACTTTGATCGATTCGGAATACAAGGACTCCAAACTATTTGAGGCTTTTCTGGTGTTTTATTTCGTCGGCAGCTTTGTCCATACCTTTGTGGCACGGAGTGAGTATCTCAGAAAACTGCGAGCCATCGAGGACGGTGAGGACTTGTATGAGGAGCAGCAGCGTCAAAGTGGAGTGGGGTATGCCAGCACCAACCGTTCGCAACAGTTCGCATCTCAGTATAACGCTAGGCGCAACCGTCAGACAAGAGTCACTGATAGAAGCAACACTCAGCAAAGTCCCTCGGCAACAGAGCGCCCCGATCATACTGCTGTCAATTCGCAGCCAAGAAAGGCAGCAGCTACGGCTGCTTCCGCAGCAACATCAGCAGCATCCTCTGCTGCAGTGGTGGATGTCAATTCCTGCTCGCTTACCGAACTCTCTGCCCTTCCTGGCATTGGTATCATCGAGGCCAAGCAAGCCGTGAAATACCGCTTTGAGCATGGCGGTTTTTCTTCGTTCGATGAGTTTGCCTCAGTGGTGAAGCTGAAGCCTCACTTCCTCGTGCAACTGCAAGACAGGGTGGTGTGTGGTCCGGTGAAATCCAAACCGGAGTCAGGCTCGGCACAGCAGCCAGAAGATACACCGCCCCCCGAGCACCATGGCAGAAGTCTCGACCTGTAGCCTTAACGTGCACCGCTTCCTTCCCCTGACGCATGCTGAGGGTCCGGGATGGAGAAGTTGTGTGTGGTTGCAGGGCTGCAGCCGGCATTGCGAGGGCTGCTTCTCCCCCAAGACCTGGAGTCATGAGTCCCATCAACTGTTGAATCCGGAGGAAATTATCGCGCTGTCTTTGAAGGACAAAAGGGTGGAGGGCATCACCATCCTCGGTGGCGAGCCTTTTGAACAACCAGAGCCCTTGGCAGCACTTCTCTCTCAGGCATGGGAGGCTCATTTGTCCACGGTGGTATTTACAGGCTTTACCCATGAGCAGCTGCTCGCTCAAAAGCATCCCGACATCGATACCGCCCTACGTCATACCGATGTGCTCATCGACGGTCCTTACCTGCAAGCGCAACGTGATTTCAGCCGACCTCTCGTGGGCTCGGCCAACCAGCGTTTCCTCTTCCTGACCGACCGCTACACCATGCGCGATTTCCCTCCCAACAGGATTGAGATCAGAATCGGAAAGGATGGGACTGTCGCTCTCAACGGCATGGGAGAGATGGAAACGATCATACGTAAGATTGAAGATTGAAAATTGAAAATTAAAAAATATGTCTGCATCAGCCATTCTCGTACCTTTGGCCATCTCGGTGATTGCCAGTGCCATTACACCCTCCAAAGCCAGAAAGCAAATCGCTGCCGCTCAGCAACAGCAGGAGAGGATTTGCCTTGAGACCGAATTCAACAATGCTGATTTGCTGCTGAAGACCTTGCAAGAGCATGGTGTTCCGGTCATTCAGGAGGCAGAGGATTGTTTCGTCACTCATCTGGACGATGCTACCATCGTTTACAGACGGTTGTCTGCCGACGGTCCTTTCGTGATGGATATCGGTGACTTGGGCGACATCCAATGCCTGATGGATGAGCTCGACAATATTGAGAATGAATACAATGGCAACGTGCAAACCTATACCTATGAGCGGGTGATGAACAACCTGCCCGGAGATATGGTGGTGGAGAACGAGGAGGTATTGGAGGACAACTCCATTGTGATCACACTCACCGTCGGGTAAGGAGGCACGAAATTTTTTAACACAGAGATACAAAGATACAGCGATTTTACATGTTTTTGAATAATTATATGGATGATTACATGGTAATTATATGTTGAAATATTTATTTTTCATGTATGTCCAAGAATGATTACGAATTATCCATCATTGATTTTTGGTTAACGGATTATAAGTGCTACAATAACAGTTCTGAATGCAAAAAAATGCAAATTGTTATTGGGTTTCTCCCGTAATCCGACATATTTTTGTATTTTTGCATCATCTACGGAAAACGAAATGGACCTCATCAGAAATTTTTGCATTATCGCACATATCGACCATGGTAAGTCTACGCTGGCTGACCGTTTGCTGGAGCATACCCATACCATTCAGATCACAGAGGGTCAGATGCTCGACAACATGGACTTGGAGCGCGAGCGCGGCATTACCATCAAGAGTCACGCCATCCAGATGGAGTATGAGATGGATGGAAAGAAATATATCCTCAATCTCATTGATACTCCAGGACACGTGGACTTCTCTTATGAGGTGTCGCGCAGCATAGCAGCCTGCGAGGGCGCGCTGCTCGTGGTGGACGCCACACAGGGCGTGCAGGCACAGACCATTTCCAACCTCTATATGGCCATTGACCATAACTTGGAAATCATCCCTGTCATCAACAAGATAGACATGCCACAGGCCATGCCCGACGAGGTGGAGGATGAGATTGTGGAACTGCTGGGTTGTGACCCACAAGACATCATTCGCGCATCAGGCAAGACCGGTGAGGGTGTCGAGGAGATCCTGCGTGCGGTGGTGGAGCGCATCCCTCATCCCGTGGGTGATCCCAATGCACCGTTGCAGGCCCTGATTTTCGACTCTGTGTTCAACTCGTTCCGCGGCATCATCGCATATTTCAAGATCACCAACGGCAGCATCCGCAAAGGCGACAAGGTGAAGTTCTTCAACACTGGCATGGAGTATGATGCCGATGAGGTGGGTGTGCTCAAGATGGACATGATCCCGCGTGACAGGCTCAATGCCGGCGAGGTGGGTTATATCATCAGCGGCATCAAGGATGCCAAGGAGGTGAAGGTGGGCGATACCATCACCCATGTGGCCAGACCCTGCGAGAAGGCTATTGAAGGCTTCCAGGAGGTCAAGCCCATGGTGTTCGCCGGTGTCTATCCCATCGACCCTACCGACTATGAGAACCTCCGCTCCTCGCTGGAGAAGCTGCAACTCAATGACGCCTCATTGTCGTTCTTCCCAGAGTCATCTGTGGCACTGGGCTTCGGATTCCGCTGCGGTTTCCTCGGTCTGCTCCACATGGAGATCATCCAGGAAAGGCTCGACAGGGAGTTCGACATGGATGTCATCACCACCGTGCCCAATGTGTCGTACATGGTCTACGACAAGCAGGGTGGGTGCAAGGAGGTACACAATCCTTCGGGACTGCCTGAGCAGACGCTTATCGACCATATCGAGGAACCTTATATCAAGGCATCAGTCATCACCACCACCAACTTCATCGGTCCTATCATGACGCTGTGTCTGGACAAGCGGGGTGAACTCATCAGTCAGGAGTTTGTCAGCGGCAACAGGGTGGAAATCAAGTTCTACCTGCCATTGGGCGAGATCGTCATCGATTTCTACGACAAGCTGAAGAGCATCTCCAAAGGCTACGCCTCGTTCGACTACTATATATGCGGATACCGGCCTTCGAAACTGGCCAAACTCGATATCCTGCTCAATGGCGAGCCGGTTGACGCGCTGTCCACACTCACCCACCAGGATAATGCTGTAGCATTCGGTCGCCGCATGTGTGAGAAACTCAAGGAACTCATCCCACGGCAGCAGTTTGATATCGCCATCCAGGCGGCCATCGGTGCGAAGATTGTGGCCC
>CAMZHP010000106.1 GCA_947306845.1 uncultured Prevotellaceae bacterium | reverse complement strand
AGTTGCAAGACCCCGGGCTACAGCGGCACCGTGTTTGAACCCAACGACGAGATCAAGGGTGACATTGCCCGCATATACTTTTATATGGCCACCTGCTATCAAGACAAGATAACGGGTTGGGGCGGCGAAGTGATAACGGGAACAAAATATCAGCCTTATGCAGACTGGTATTTCACCATGCTCATGCGCTGGGCGAAGAATGACCCTATGGATGAAGTGGAGATAGCCCGTAACAATGCTGTCTATACGAAACAAGACAACCGCAACCTGTTTGTGGACTTCCCCTACCTGGCTGAGTATATCTGGGGTGACAGCATTAATGTACCCTTCAATCCTTATACCTCCATTACTACTGCAGTGGATGATGACAGATATGTCAATGGTGGAAGCCATCACGAAGATGATGAGGTGACACCTCCTGTCTTTTCGCCAGAGGGAGGCACATATGCAGGCTCGGTGACGGTCACCCTCAATGCGACATCCGATGTGACTATCCTGTACACCACCGACGGCACGTCGCCTGTTGACAACGGCATGGTTTATGAGTCACCCATCCTCGTGACTAAGAACATGACCATCAAGGCGGTGGCAGTAGATGACAATGGAAATGTGAGCGACGTGGTGACGGCCACCTATGTTATTGGTGCCGTTACTGAGGACATCTTCACCGAAACCTTCGACCTGTGTGACGGAACGGGCGGCAACAGCGGAGGATTTTCCGGAAGTGTGGCCAGCAGCTCCGCCAATTTTAAACCCGACAATGAGGGATGGAATGGTTCTGGCTATGGTGCTGATAAGTGTGCTAAGTTTGGTTCCAGTAGCAAGCCCGGCGTTGTCACCACGCCTACTTTCAACATCAATGGTGAGACTACTTTCAGTTTCAAGGCAGCTCCATGGGGCTCCGACGGTACATCACTAACCTTGTCGGTGAATGGCAATGCCACCCTGTCGGAGACAAATCTGACTATGAAAGAAGGATGGACCGACTACACCGTGACGCTGACTGGCAGCGGTCCTGTGACCGTCACCTTCACTCCTGTGAAGCGTTTCTTCCTGGATGAGGTGAACGCCCGCGCCGTCATCACCACTCCTTCAATGGCTGGTGATGTCAACAGGGACGGAAGAGTCAATGTGGCCGATGTCATGCTGGTGGCCAATATGGTGCTGGGAGACATACCACAGGACCCGATGGATTACGATCTGGATGCGGCAGATGTCAATGGAAATGGCAGTATCGAGGTGGAAGATGTCGTGGAGGTTGTGAATATTGCCTTGGGCAACTGACCCAGATATGGTTCTCTTTATTGTGCTCAGTGGGCAGTCGGTGCTGTTCGTCGAATGTCGGCATTGAGCAGGTTGGTGAATTTCACCGCACCTACATCCGACAGATGATCGACATCGAAGAAATCATCATCCCCAAATCTCTTGTCATACAGATAGTCAAAGTATGTGACATCATGTGTTTTCATGATTTGCCCAATCAGTTCATGCATCCTTTTCAGTTGGTGCTGTTTCAGAAGACGGGTGTACTTGTCATGGCAGGGGGTGGTCACCAGAATCAGTCTTACTCCTTTCTGTGCACAAAAGTCAGCCATGCGGGTGAGCACGGCTAAGTTGCCTTGGGCAAACTGCTCTGCCTCCGGCCATTTTCCACGATGGTCTTCTTCTGTGGCGACACCGTTGCTCTTGTCATTCCATTCCTTCATGTTTTTCCTCTTTAGACTAGCGCTGCGCCCCCATCCGTAAGGGTCGCAGTCGACGACATCCTTGCCTCTGAAAAAGAATCCCAGCTTTTTCCTGAAATTGTCCATGTCGAAAAACTCATAATTATAATATGAAAAATCGGAATGCTCAGGATAGTACATGTAAATTTTGTAGTACATGGCCATATACCATACATTCTTGTTCTCCAGCCTGTCGTTGAAGAACGTGGAGTAGGAAATGCCCATAATGACATTCTTCAAGCGGGGATAGTCCACCTCTTTGAGCAGGAACTCATCATATTTGGGCTGTTGGGAGACAAAGGCGAGTGAGATGGCGTTGCCGTCGAGCAGGTCAGGCTTGATCCCAAAGTAGGTGTGTGAGGCACCCAGTACGAGCGTCTCTGTCTTCTCGTGGTTGAGCAGCATGATTTTCCTTTTGAAGGAATAGGTGTTTTCCACACTTCTTACGCACCATTCACCTATGCCCAGGGCGATGGCTACGGGAATGAGCACGGCAAACAAGTAGATGACGAATCGTTTCATGGCCAGGGCTGTTTAAAATTGGAAATAGATGAATTGTCCTCCTGTGAATTCTCCAAGCCATAGTGTCAGGGCCGCCAGGACGAGGCTCATCATGACATGCGCCCGCAGGAAATGCCGCTCCATGTATCTGTCGGCCTTTTTGTATTCAATGACATACTCGGTGATAAACAGGAAGAATATCAGCGACAGTCCCATAAAGGGCATGTCGGCAACGTGGAAGAAGGAGGAGCTGAAGATGTGACGGACTGCATACCAACCATCTTGGATGGTGTTGGCCCTGAAAAAGATGAGGGCGAAGGCGACCAGCAGGAAGGTAACGGCCCTGTTGCACCATATCCACCAGGGGGCTTTCCTGAGTCCATGGCGTTTCTCCCATTTTCTTTGCCATTTCTCCTTGAGCATGCATACTACGAGATATAGGCCAAAAATGCTGAAACAAACCACATAGGTCCAATTGGCTCCGTGCCAGAAACCTGAGATGAAAAAGGTGATGAAAATGCAGAAACACCACCAGTATTTGTTGATGCTGCTGCCCACCATGGGGTAGTAGATGTAGTCCATGAACCATGTGGTGAGTGAGATATGGTTGCGTTTCCAGTATTCTTGTATTGACGCGGAGAAGAAATAGGGCCGGAGGAAATTGTCCATCAACTTGAATCCCATGATCCTGGACGCGCCGATGGCTATGTATGAGTAACCGGCAAAATCACCATAGAGCTGTATACAGAAGAGCACTGAGGCCATAAAGATGTCGCCTCCTGTTTGGCCATCCAATTGGTTGTACACTCCGTCCACATAATGTGCGATGTTGTTGGCGACAACCAATTTGAGGAAAAAGCCCCACAGCATGAGCTGCGTGCCCGTGATGGCCTTGTCGCCGTCAAATGGGTGCTTCTTTCGGAACTGCGGCAGCAGTCCTGTTGAACGCTCTATAGGCCCTGCTACCAGTTGTGGGAAGAAAGAGACGAAGAGGGCATAGGTGAGGAAGTCGCGCTCTGGCTTGACATCTCCCCAATACACATCGATGGAGTATCCCAATGCCTGAAAAGTGTAGAAAGAGATGCCCACAGGCAGAAGCACGTCAAGATGTGGTACGCTCAAGGCTATTCCAGTTGCGTTCATCACAGCTTCCACATTGTCGGCCGCCCAGTTGAAATACTTGAAGAAAAAGAGTATGGCGAGGTTGCCGGTCACCGATGCCACCAGCCAAATCTTCTTGTGTTTTGGCGAGCGGCTGATGCCGATGGCTGCCAGATAAGTGATGAGGGTGCTTGTGAGCAGGAGCAAGGCATAGAGAGGTTGCCAGCTCATATAGAAGTAGTAGCTGGCTGCCAGCAGCCAGATATTTCTTGTCCTGACTGTCGGCAGGAGGAAGTAAACCAGGCAGACGACAGGGAAAAAGGCGAGAAAGGCAAGTGAGTTGAACAGCATGAAATCTTGAATCCTGTGGATGGAAAAGATGAGGATGGGTTACTGGATTTTCGGCTTCAGCTCGTCGGGTGAGTCGTTGGTGAACATGTTCACGGGTGGTGCGGTGCGCTCGAAGAGATGTGTGATGACCGGCGGATCGAGGGTGAGCGTGGGCCGGAAAGCATCCGACTGCATGTAGCGGATGATGGAATGTCTCAGCTGGCGTGCTGCCGGACGCTTGGAGAGGTTGTTGCTGATGTCGATGGTGGTCATGAGCAATCGTCCCCCCAGCATGTTGGCTTCCACCATCATGCCCAGTTTGCGTGACACATGCCAGGTGTCGATGGGCTGCACGATGGGCTGATAGTCGGTGGGGAATTCCGAGAGATTCATCACCTGTGTGCGGTTGACCAGTTCCCACCAATTGAGATTCTGCCAGTCATCGGTGGGGAAATCGGCAAACACGGGATGGGTGTTTTGGATGTATGCCCCAGTGGTGTGGGGCGGGCGCATCTTAAACCAACTGGTATTCCAGAACACGGGCATGAAAGTGTGGCGCACATCATTGCCATAGCGAACTTTTCCTGCAGCGGTGATGAGCACGCGGCCACCCTTCCGCAGCACGTCGAGGGCCTTGTCGTCGAGGGTGTCGGTGCAATGGATGCCTGCCTCGTCGATGCTCACTTGTTGGGGATAGATCCAGAATTCATAGTGGTTGTGCCCGCCGGATGCCTTTGTGGTGGATTCGGAATCCTGCCGCTCCGTGTAGAGGGTGAGGGTGAGTTTTGCGGGTGCCTTCACCTGTGATGGGTCAAAAACAATGGTGTCGCCGTGTCTTAGCTCGTTCTTTGCCAGCATCCTGTCTCCTTCGCTGATGCTGTAATAGAGTTTGTCGGCTGTGTTGTTTTGTATTTCTTCCGAGCCTTTGTAGATATCCGTGCCGATACGGATGGTGTCGGCGGTGGTGTAGACAAAGCGGCTGAACTTGGCGAGGGGAACGACTGGTGAGCAGAACTCACGCCAGTCGCTTGCCGTGCAGTAGCCTTTTTCGCGCCAGTGCACATTGAGAGGTCCTACGAGTGCCGTTCCCTGTCCGCTGTAATCATTGAGGGCGAGCAATTGGAATCCGGCATAGTCTTTGGTGCGGAGGTTGCGCTCCATCTCATATTTGTATGCAAGCACTTGCAGATGCCCGCTGGCCATGAGAAATTTCTCTGCCTGTGATGCCATGCCGTTGTCGCGCAGCAGGTCGCGGAAAATCTCAAAGTTGCCAGCCTTGTAAGCACCGGTGTATTGGTCGATTTCTCCAAAGTCAGGGAAGACACACCACTGTCCCTGCTCATGGCTGATATAGGGCTCAGTGTTGATGGGCTTTTCTTCTGTGGGTTTGAAGTTGCGGGGATGCAGGAGGTCTTCTTGGAAGTCGTCAATGCTTTGCGGGGCATGGCGGTCCCAGTTGAGCCCTCTCGCACCGCCTTTCACATGGAAGTCGGAACCCTCGTCCCATGCCCATCCGCCACCGACACTGGCAGTGGCATAGAGGCGTGACGGGTCGTATGCCTTCATTTCCTTCACGAAGTCCTTGCCCCATGCCACCCAGTCGCCGGCGGGCTCATTGCCTCCTGCCAGCATGACAAAAGAAGGGTGATGGCCATAGGTGTCAACGATGCGCTTGCACTCATCGGTGAGGTATTGGTCGATGGCCATGCCACGCCTCAGCCTCACCCCATGGTTGGGCCATGACGGTCCCTCGGGTTGCAGGTATATGCCCAACTGGTCGGCGGCGGTGAAAGCAGCTTCAGGTGGACAATAGCTATGGAACCTCACATGGTTGAGGCCATACTCCTTGCACTTGCCGAGAACGCGGAGCCATGACTCCAGATCAGTGGGAGGATAGCCTGTCTCGGGGAAGCAGCAATTCTCCACCGTGCCTCGCAAGTGGGTCTTTTTGCCATTGATGGCGATATGGCGGCCTTTGACCGACACATCTCTCACGCCAAAAGTGATGGGGATGGCACAACCATGGTAGTTCACCTCTATGGTTTGCAGACTAGGGTTGCTGTCCGACCAGAGTGTGGCTGTCTCTGGCAGCGGGCAATGGAAGACGGTGTCATTGATATATACCGCCACGCTCTTCTTCTCCCAGTCGGTTACTGCTCGCTTGCGGTAGATGAGAGGTTCGGCTCGCAGTTCGATACGACCGGCGATGCCGTTCCAGTCGCCTTGTGTCTGGTCGGTGACGCTGTGGGAGTCCTGTCCCACGCACACATTCTCGATGCCATTGTACACGAGGATGGTGATGGTGTTCGCCTTGCCGAAGCGCACCAGATGGGTGATGTCGTACTGATGGGGCGTGCTGAGCGACATCTGGTGGCCGGCTTTCTGCCCATTGACAAAGACGGTGGTCTCGATGTGGGGGCGCTCCAGGAAGAGGGTCACGGGGCCTTTCCGCCATTTGCGCGGCACCACAACGGTGCGCTCATACCAGGCATGACCCACATAATGCTTTGACGGTGTGAGGAAGAAAGGGAACTTCATCTTGCCGGGTTGGCGGTATCGCTCCATGTAAGGATTGTGGTAGTAGGAGGAGTCGTAGAGCGACCCCACCCATTGTGTCTCTGGCGTGACGGAGTCGCCCAGTCCGTTGGAGAGCATCGACCCGGGCAGGGTGATGGTCTGCGAATAGGTCCTTGGAATGGCGGAACCTCCTGAGCGGTCGGTGGCGAACCGCCATTGTCCTTGTAGGTTGATGGTTGGCTGAGCGGTGGCTTCAGTGATAGAGAAAAGGCCGCCGAGGAGGGCAGCCCAAAGCAGTATAAGATGTCTCATCAGTTGCTATTGTACGGTTATGTGTGCAAAATTAGGCATAAAAAATGAAATAACTCACAATTTGGAAAAAAAGACAGACCGTGAGAATGAAATCTTTGGCTCACCACCGATATTCCACGAATGCCTCCATCGCCTCATAGCAGGCAAGTCCCAGCTCATCGTATCGCCTGGCTGTCTCACGGTTGCGGTCTTCTGCGCGTTGCCAAAAAAGCCGTTCGTCGTTGCCAAGGAAGGGCGCGCTCTCCATCTGACTCTGGTGTTTGAGGATGGCATTGCGCTTCTCACGCAGTTCCTCTGGACTCATGGGCACGCACATCTCGATGTCGGCGATATCCCATTCATCCCATGCTCCACGATACATCCATACACGGCAGTCCTTGAGCCATTCAGCACCTATGCGCTTCTCCTCATCGATGGCGGCAAGGACGGCATCGGTACATTTGCGGTGGGTGCCATGCGGGTCTGCAAGGTCGGCTGCCACATACATCTGATGTGGCTGGATGTCGGCAATCAGTTTTTGGATGATATGGACATCCTGCTCGGACATTGGGAGCTTTTCAATGGTGCCTGACTCATAGAACGGGAGGTCGAGAAAGTGGATATGGTCGCTGGGAATGTTGTTGTAAGCACAGGCGAGACGTGCCTCACCGCGGCGGATGAGTCCCTTCAGTGTGAGCACCACAGCGATGTCGGCCATGACGGGGTCTTTCGCTGTGGGATGCAGGTATTTGTTGTCTCCGTAGGCGGCCAGTTCAGCTTTCTCCTTCTCCCGGATAAACTGTTTCACACACCGGTAGGTGTGGTTGATGGCCTCGTCGGAGCCGTTGGCAAAGAGCTTGTTGAAACCATTGATGAAGTGCATGAAGCGGGTCACCTCATCGTCGTTGACAGCGATGTCGCCGCTGGTCTGATAGGCGATATGCACATCGTTGCCTTGTTGGATGAGACGGCGTATGGTGCCGCCCATGGAGATGACGTCATCATCGGGGTGGGGGGAGAAGACCACCACACGCTTGGGGAAGGGATAGGCGCGCTCTGGTCGCAAGGTGTCGTCAGCATTGGGCTTGCCACCTGGCCAGCCGGTGATGGTGTGCTGCAACTCATTGAACACCTCGATGTTCACAAGACCGGCGGAACCGAATTGCTCCACCCAGTGTCGCATACCATGCTCAAGATAGTCTTTGGTGGATAACTTCAATAAGGGCTTGCCGGTCTGATGGCAAAGCTCGACGACCTCCCGACGCAGCCTGTGCTCGGGCATCGTGATGGTGGAGGTGAGGTTCAGTTTCATAGTGATTGCAAAAATAGGAAAATACTTTTATTATGCCAATTTTTTCACTTATATTTCACAAAAGACTTCCATGTCTTCTTTTTGTGAGTAGTTTGTTGTGCATTGGAAGAATTCATCAATCGCAGTAGTAAACAAATAAGGAGGGTGCCGTGTGGCATCCTCCTTTGCAAAGAAAATGAAGATAGCTGTGTATGATATAAATGGTTTTCAATAATCAACATCAATCAGCATGCCATCGCTGTTGAACTCCAGTTCGTAACCGTTGTTGTAGCCAACTTCATAGGTGGTCTTGATGATTTCGTTTTTCAACTTGGCATAGGCAACGTCGCGGTTGGGGAAATGTTTTTGCAAGTATGTCTTGGCAGCTGTTGGCAACTGCTCTTTCAGGATGAAACTGTCTTTGTCGAGCATGTCAATGGTGACGGCCATGATGGAGAACAACAATCCGACGAATGTGAGGAGGAGGAGCTTTGAAGTTTTCATTGTTTTTATTTTTTAGGGTGATTATTTATTTGTTTTATTTCTCTTTGTTTGTCATCTGGAAACCTTGTTTGTTCCTTTTGACATTGCAAAGTTAAGCCGGTATTTCCTCGCATGGAAATATTTTCTTATCTTTCGCCTCACTTCATTGCGACAGAAGACCGCATTTGCGACAGATATGGAATCACCCCTTCATTTCTGTCGCAAACGGATGGATTCATGGATGAATTCAACCATGAATCACAAGTTTTCATGAATGTATGCTCATTTGATGAAATTGGTCCATACGGGCTGTTCTTGCTGAGGATGTCCGTCCTCGGCCACGTTCAGCTTCTTGATCATCCATGCCATGTTTCGACCAAGTGTGCGCATGGTCTGCATGCCCTCCTCATCTTGAGCCGCCTGTCCTGGGGCATGGCCATAAGCCATGTTCCAATACTGTGAACTGGCAACCGGCATGTTCATGATGGTGAAATATTTGTTGAGCCGGTCAAAAGCCGCCGATGCGCCTCCCCGCCGACAGGTGACGACACATGCTCCGGGCTTGTATTGCAGCTTCCTTCCCAGTGAGTAGAACACCCTGTCGAGCAGGGCGCACAGCGACCCGTTTGGTCCGCCGTAATAGACGGGTGAACCAATGACCAGTCCGTCTATGCCATCATTGACAGCTCTCCAAATCTTGTAGTAGAGGTCATCGTTGAACGTGCATTTGCCGATACGTCCACACATGCCGCAGGCGATGCATCCTTGTATGGCGCCCTTGCCGATACTGATGATTTGTGTTGAGATATCTTCGGCATTCAGTGCTTTGGCCACCTCACTGAGAGTGAGGAATGTGTTGCCGTTTGCTTTTGGGCTTCCGTTGATCAGTAATACTTTCATCGTAGGTTATAGCTTGTTATGTGATTAATGCTCTTTTTCGTGCCAAAGTTACGAATAGTCGACCGGAGAACAAAAAGAATCGTCTATTTTTTCGAGACGGAGTAACTTATCATGCTCAGCAAAAAAGGACGGGAATATACCCGTCCTTGGTCACACTGGAATGAGAGACTGTCATTCCGCGTCAGTCGTCGATATTGACCAGCTGTCCCTTTTTGTTGAACTTCAGGTCAAGTTCGTTGGACAGTTCCACATCGTAGCCGTAGCGCTCCTTGTCGATCTTGACGATCG
>CAMZHP010000105.1 GCA_947306845.1 uncultured Prevotellaceae bacterium | reverse complement strand
GGTGAGAGGTGAGAGATTACATTTTGTTCAATATAGTCCCTGGGCACGCAGTACTATTCTCTCACCCCTCACCTCTTACCTCTCATCACTCATTAAAACGACCACTTGGCGGCGATGGTGGGGATAGCGTAGAATTTGTCGTTACGACCCAGGTCGTCGAAGACGAAATTATTGCTGATTTCCACCTCTGTACCTAAACTGAGATTGAAGCCCTCGCGGCCGAGCAGAGCCCAGAGGTTGACCCAGAACTGCGGTTCGGCGATGGTAATCCAGTTGCCGCGCACACTGCTGTCATACCAGCAGTCGATGAAACCAGAAAACGAGAAACGTCTGTCAGCGAAATGGAGTCCCCACACCGCCGTCGCTTGAAAACTGTTGAAAGGACGGTTCCATGGGTTCTGCCCCTTGAAATAATACTTGTACATTGCCTGCAGCGAGAAGGTCTTATTGAAGTCACTGCTTGCCCAGTTCCACGCAGGCC
The DNA here is from genome assembly GCA_947306845.1 of uncultured Prevotellaceae bacterium. The sequence goes on along the minus strand of CAMZHP010000105.1, from coordinate 9,032 downwards.
CAGCGAGGAAAGCATGTTGGAAACGGGTGGAATATTGCGAGACCTGGCTGGAGGTCATACCGCCATCATATTCCACATGAGCCGCCCACTGTTTGTTGGGCGTGACATTGAACTCCCTGGCAAACTCCCAATAAGTCCCGGCCACACCGTCATGATAATAGTCAATGTCGGTAAAGAGGAAGGTGCTGCCCCACTTGTCGGGCTTGAACAATTCCACTGTAGTGGTGACACTGGGTCTTCCCGTGAGTTGATCAGAAAGTGAATGTCCCAAGTCATAATGCAACTGTACGTTTACGTTCTGTGCCCCAGCCAACATGGCTGCAAGGGAAAAGGCACATATCATCAAAAACTTTTTCATCACATCAGAATTTTTCATGCAAAAATAAGAAAAAAAACAGAGAAGAAAAGGATATTGGCCTTTTTTTCCGATATTTGCATCATCAATAGACGATTGTCAACCGATACCCTACAATGAAAACAGCCATCATCGGCGGCGGAGCCGCTGGATTTTTTCTTGCCATCAACCTGAAAGAAATGATGCCCACGATGCAGGTGGACATCTTTGAGCGCAGCCATCGTGTACTGGCAAAAGTAGAGGTTTCAGGCGGTGGACGCTGCAACTGCACCAACACGTTTGAGGGTATAGGCGACCTGTCCGCCGTCTATCCTCGAGGCCACCGGCTGATGAAGCGCCTCTTCAATGTCTTCAACCAACAGGATGCCTATCGATGGTTTGAAAGCCACGGCGTGCCGCTCACCATTCAGGATGACCACTGTGTGTTTCCCGCCGCCCAGGACTCCCATGCCATTATCGACTGTTTCCTCCGCGAGGCACGCCGCCATGGTATCAACATCCACACACGGCAGCCTATCCGGAAGATGGAAGAGCTCCAGGATTATGATTTCGTAGCTGTCACCACAGGCGGTTCACCCCAATCAAAGGGCTTTGACTGGCTGCGCGATATCGGTCACGACATCATCGAGCCCGTGCCCTCACTCTTCTCCCTGAGCACAAGCGACCCGCAGCTCAAAGCATTGATGGGTACTGTGACGGAGCAAGCCACAGTGGCATTGACAGGCACCAAGATCAGGACCGGCGGTCCATTGCTCATCACCCACTGGGGACTGAGCGGTCCAGCCATCCTCCGGCTGTCGAGCCATGCCGCCAGAATTCTGCATGAGTGCAACTATCATACTGCCATCAGTGTCAACTGGACAGGGATGAAGGAGGCAGAAGTGCGTGAAATGCTGACAGACATGACCCTTACCCACCCGAAACAGCAACTCACCACCCATGCCTTGCCTGGACTGACTCAGCGACTTTGGAACTATCTCGCAGAAAAGAGTCTCGGCAGCAAGGCCAGCGGACGATGGGGAGACCTGGGCAAAAAGGATCTCAACAGGCTGACAAACAATCTCACGGCCGATGATATTGCCATCACCGGCCGTGCACCCTTCCGCGATGAGTTTGTCACCTGCGGAGGTGTATCATTGTCGGGCATTCATCCCACCACCATGGAGAGTCGCCACCGCCAAGGCCTTTTCTTCGCGGGTGAAGTACTTGACATCGATGGAGTGACAGGCGGTTTCAACTTCCAGGCAGCTTGGACAACAGCCTATGTGGCTGCCCAAGCCATAGCTACTGCTTCAGCACACCCAGTTCCTTGCCAATCTTGATAAAGGCGGCAATGCATCGGTCGAGTTGCTCGCGGTTGTGACCGGCAGAGATCTGCACGCGGATGCGAGCCTGTCCCTTCGGCACCACAGGATAATAAAAGCCTGTCACATAAATACCCTCCTCCAACATACGGTTGGCATAGACCTGCGACAGTTTGGCGTCATAAAGCATGACGGCACAGATGGCACTCTGCGTGGGTTTGATATCGAAACCGGCTTCCATCATCCGGCTGCGGAAATATTCCACATTCTCCACCAGTCGGTCATGTATCTCATTGCTTTCCTTGAGCATGGCGAACACCTCCAAACTAGCCCCGATGATGCAGGGCGCGAGAGAGTTGGAGAACAGATACGGGCGGCTGCGCTGCCTGAGCATCTCGATGATTTCCTTCCGGCCCGTGGTGAATCCGCCCAAAGCACCGCCAAACGACTTGCCCAGCGTACCTGTATAGATGTCCACCCGCCCATAAGTGCCGTAGAGTTCGCTCACACCATGGCCGGTGGCGCCCACCACACCTGCCGAGTGCGACTCATCGACCATCACCAGCGCATCATATTTCTCTGCCAAGTCGCAGATGCGGTCCATCGGCGCCACATTACCGTCCATGGAGAAGACACCATCGGTGATGATGATGCGGAAACGCTATGCCTGCGCTTCTTTGAGACACCGCTCCAAGTCGGCCATATCGGCATTGGCATAACGGTATCGTTTGGCCTTGCACAAACGCACGCCGTCGATGATGGAGGCGTGGTTGAGCGAGTCGGAAATGATTGCGTCTTCCTCGGTAAAGAGCGGTTCAAACACACCGCCATTGGCATCGAAACAAGCCGCATAGAGGATGGTGTCATCAGTCTTGAAGTAGTCGGAAATAGCTGCCTCCAACTGCTTGTGGATGTCCTGAGTGCCACAGATGAAGCGCACCGAAGACATGCCAAAGCCGCGTTTCTCCATCATCCGACTTGCTCCCTCGATGAGACGCGGATGGTCGGAGAGACCGAGATAATTGTTGGCGCAGAAATTGAGCACTTCCTTTCCTCTCACGCTGATGGCTGCCCGCTGCGGACTCTCAATGATACGCTCTTCCTTGTAAAGGCCTGCCTCACGGATTTCAGAAAGTTGCTGACTGAGATGTTGTTGGATTTTCGTGTACATATAAATAAGGTTTTAAGGTTTGATGTTTGAAGTTTGAGATTTGAGGTTTGAGATTTGAACTCACCCACAAAGTAAGCAATTATTTTTGATACATCAGCCTATTTGGAGGAGAAAATAAGAGGAAAACGAGAAAAATATTCATTTTTTATCCAAAACATCATGGTGATTTGGGAAAAATTTACTTATTTTGTCATCGCAAAAGCAACGAAAAAAGACTTACTCTATGAAGAACATACTGATTATCGGTTCATCGGGCCAGATTGGCTCGGAACTCACCATGGCACTGCGCCAGCGCTATGGCTACAATCATGTGGTGGCGGGTTACATTAAAGGGGCAGAACCCCAAGGTGAGTTGCGTGAATCAGGGCCGATGGCCATGGCCGACGTGACCGACGGAGAGATGCTCTCCGAGGTGGTGAGACAATACGACATCGACACCATCTACAACCTTGCTGCCCTGCTCTCGGTGGTGGCGGAGCACAAGCCTCGCATGGCATGGGCCATCGGCATCGACGGACTGTGGAATGTACTCGAAGTGGCGCGTGAGCGCCGCTGTGCAGTATTCACTCCCAGCAGCATCGGTTCATTTGGTCTCAGCACGCCCCATGTGCGCACTCCTCAGGACACCATCCAGCGCCCCCGCACCATCTATGGCGTATCGAAGGTGACCACCGAATTGCTGAGTGATTATTTCTTCCATAAATATGGAGTGGACACCCGTTCGGTGCGCTTTCCTGGCATCATCTCCTATATGACACCTCCTGGCGGCGGCACCACCGACTATGCTGTCGACATTTTCTACGCTGCTGTTCGCGGAGAGCGCTTCACCTGTCCGATCCGCAAAGGCACGCTGATGGACATGATGTACATGCCCGACGCGCTGAAAGCAGCCATCACCCTGATGGAAGCCAATCCCGACCGTCTCATCCATCACAACGGGTTCAATGTGGCTGCCATGAGTTTCGCGCCAGAGACCATCTACGCGGAAATCCGCAAGCACAAGCCCAACTTCGAGATGGTGTATGATGTCGATCCGCTCAAGCAGAGCATTGCCGAGAGCTGGCCCGACAAGATGGATGACACCTGCGCTCGCCGCGAATGGGGATGGGCGCCGCTCTACGACATCCGGTCGATGACAACCGACATGCTCGACAAGCTGACAAAAAGATTGAAGAAAAAGGATGAAGGATAGATAGAGGCTATAGAAACTATAGAGGCTATAGAAGCTATAGATACTATAGAAGCTATAGCCTCTATTTTTCTGGTATTTCAAACATCCTCACGACAGGGCCTTCGTAGGTATTGATCTCCACGCGGAGCAGGTCGCCTTGTGCAAAAGGCGCAAGGGGCATACTGGTGTAGATGCGACTGGAATAATACTCAGGAACACCGTTTTGCTTGTGCATAAGCCTTAGGTGGTGCACACGGATGCCATCCTCTGAGGTGATGACCGTGTCGCGTGCCATGCCCAATGTCTGGTAGGCGTCTTTGGCATCGCTCACTCCAGTCTTGACAAACATGCCAAAATTGAGATACTTGCCGTTGGGAGAAATCCAGGCACTCTCCAACGTCAGGGGGTCGGTGACTACCTTTGTTTTGTCTTTTACCTCCATGGCGTGCAACACGAGCACCTGAGCAGCTGAGAAGCCTTCCACTTCCAGGGATTTTCCTGGTTCGCGGCTATAATAGAGCAATGCCCTGTAGGTGGAGTCGGGCACCGTTGCCCATGAGCAGTCCAGCGGGGGTTGCAGAACCAACGAGTCGCCGTCGTCAGTCCTCGCATTCACCACTTTCTTCTCACCCGCGGTGTGCACCTCAGCAAAGTCTGCCCTCAGGAAAGAATACTCACCATTGCCCGTCTCATAGTCCTCCGTGGTACATGCGGTCGTCCACAGCATAAGCGACACCGCGACACAGGCAGAAAGAATCAGGCGACAACGTCTCAACATACGGCGAAATGATTGCGTGCGGGGTTGGCATACATCGTAAGCAGTTGCTTGCGGAGGAAGTCAACATCAGGATGCTCCAAGGAGATTTTGGCCATCTGCCCCTCCAAATATTTCAGGAAGAACGCCTTGTCGGCATCGGTATAGCCATTGGAGTGAGCATCTGTGCCGTCGAGCAGGTCGAGCGCGATGAGATTGGAAGGATACAAGCGGTAATTGCGGTGTATCTCGCGGTCGATGTGTGCTGCCACACAGTCGAACAATTCGGCTTTGGGCATATCTGCCACGGAGGCGAGGAAGCTGTCGATGCAGGGTGCGCAATGGTAGTGTATGCGCCCTTTGTATCCCATAATGCCGGTACGCATGCTGTTGACATCCTCGCCCGGTGCTTTTTGGAAGTGGTCGGTGTCACGCCGCTGCTGCAGTTCCCTTGCCTTGAGATAGTCACAAGGATCGAACTCGTATGAGATGCTCAGCGGGACGATGTGCAACTGCATGAGGCGCTCAGCAACAGTTCCCTCCCCTCCCATAGCCATCATCTTGAGGATGGCGGGGGTGGTGCGGTCGTTTGAATCCTTCGCCCTTCCCTCCCGTTGTGCGATCCAGATATTCTCGTTTTTCTCAGCCACTGCGAAGTGCATGTAGTCGGAGAGTCGCTTGCTGGCCAGCAGCATCTGTCTTGGAGGCAGTCCGCGTTCCACGATAAATGACTTGTTGACTCTTGCCAGGTCGCGCACCCATGGCAGAGAGAGGAGGTTGTCGCCGATGGCGATTTCGCTGGTTGTCGTAAATCCAGCATCGATAAGCAGTTTGTCGAGAAATGCCGAATCGAGAACGATGTCGCGGTGGTTGCTCACGAAAGTGTAACGCCCAGAGGTATCGATGGCATCCACATTCATATCGCATCCCTTGCTCACCTTGGCCAGCAACTGTTCAAGGAAGGTGTAACAGAATGTCTTTTGGAAATCAAGGTTGGTCTTGCACTGTCTCATCTGAGCACCGATGGTCTCCACCGGCACATTGGGATAGAGATAGGCCAAGACGGACCTGAACCCGGGGTCGGCCAGCAACCTATCATAGACGGCAGGCAGCTCCTCTGGCTCAAAAGGACGGATAGAATCGAAAATCTCTGGTATCTTCATGGGCGTTAATGGATTGTCAGAATTGGTTCTCCACAATATCGGTGAGCACATCGGTCATGTTGAGTCCGGCGGCTTTCACCTGTTGGGGAATGAAACTGGTGGGAGTCATGCCCGGCGTGGTGTTCACCTCGAGCATGTTGATCTTCAGACCACCCTCACCATTGTCGGTCAGGATATAGTCGATGCGAATGATACCGTTGCAATGAAGGATATCGTAGATGGCACTGGTGAGGTCGGCAGCCCTGCGGGCCACATCCTCCGGTATGCGTGCCGGTGTGATCTCCTCCACCTGTCCGTTATACTTGGCATCATAGTCGAAGAACTCATTGTTGGTCACCACCTCCGTAGCGGGGAACACCACCGATTTTTCCTTTGTCTTGTAGCATCCGACGGTGATCTCGATGCCATCAAGGAACTGCTCCACCATCACCTCGTCGCTCTCCATCATGGCCTTGCGCAAAGCGGGAGCCAGCTGATCGATGTTCTTCACCTTCGACACGCCAAAACTGCTGCCGTCATTGGCAGGTTTGACGAAGCACGGCATGCCCACACGCGACATGATTTCGTCGTCGCTCACAAGATGCTCAAACCCCCTGCGGATGAGCAGGCTCTCTGCCACACTTACCCCATAGGAGCGCAGGTATTGGTTGATGACGAATTTGTCGAAGGTCATGGCCTCTACCAACACGCCACTGGTGCTGTAGGGGATATCAACAAGTTCGAAATATCCTTGCAGGATGCCGTTCTCACCTGGTGTGCCATGGATGGTGATGTAGGCATAGTCGAAAATCTTCACCTCGCCGTTCTCCCTGAAGGAGAAGTCATTGCGGTCGATTCGGGCCGTAGTGCCATCAGGCAGGTTGACATGCCAGTCAGCGCCTTTGATGTCCACCACATATACATTATATTTTTGCTTGTCAAAGAAGGAGTAGAGTCCCTGTGCCGAGCGCAGTGACACATCATGCTCCGATGAGTCACCTCCACAAACAATGGCGATGGTTCTCTTGGAATTTTTCATAACAATACGTTCAATTATTCTAAATCTTTCAGTTGCTTATATTCATTTCCTTTCATATATACGTGCCACTTGTCGATGAGCGAGGCGAGGTCTTCGGGCAAAGGCGAAGTGAAGTCCATCTGCTTGCCGGTTGTGGGATGCACGAAGCCCAAAGTCTGCGCATGCAATGCCTGTCTGGGACACGTTTTGAAACAGTTGTGGATAAATGCCTTATAGGTAGAGCTTCGCTCACCCCTGAGGATTTCCGTTCCACCATAACGCTCATCGGCAAACAACGGATGTCCGATATGTCGCATGTGAGCACGTATCTGATGAGTGCGCCCTGTCTCAAGCACACATTCCACCAAGGTGACATACCCCAGTCTCTCCACCACGCGGTAATGGGTGACAGCCGGCTTGCCAATGCCGGAGTCGGGAGCGGTGACAGTCATGCGCAACCTGTCTTTGGGGTCGCGTGTGATGTTGCCCTCGATGCGCCCCTCATCCTCGGTGAGATTGCCCCACACGATGGCGAGATAACTGCGGTGGGTGGTCTTGTTGAAGAACTGCAGTCCGAGGTTGCTTTTGGCCTCTGGGGTCTTGGCGATGACAAGCAGTCCGGTGGTATCCTTATCGATGCGGTGTACGAGTCCCACCTCTGGGTCGTTGGGGTCGTAGTTGCTGTCATCCTTCAGGTGCCAGGCGATGGCGTTGACCAAAGTTCCGCTGAAGTTGCCGCACCCCGGATGCACCACCATGCCGGCGGGCTTGTTGATGACCATCACCACATTGTCCTCATATACCACATTGAGAGGGATGTCCTCGGGCTCAATTGTAGTGTCAAACTGCGGACGGTCAAGCATCAAGGTCACCACATCGCCAGGCCTTACCTTATAATTGCTTTTCACCGGACGGTCGTTGACATGTACGAACCCTGCGTCGGCGGCTTTCTGAATGCGGTTGCGACTTGAGTGGGTCAGTTTCTCGCACATGTACTTGTCCACGCGCACAGGCACCTGACCTTTGTCCACCACAAACCGATGATGTTCATATAGTTGTGGTCCTTCGTCGTCGAGTTCTTCGTTGTCGATGATAATTTCTTCCATGTTGGGGACAAACAGAAAGCCTAATCGGTGACTACGGGTTTGGGTGCCTTGGGCACTGGTGGGGCTGACGGGACAGAAGGAGAAGACGTGGAAACGGTGGGTATATCAAGTGGCTTGGCCGATGCTGCCGACACACTTGACGGCTCGCTGTTGCCACTGTTGTTGTCAATGACCGTCTCTGTCTGACGCTTGTAATGCGGTCTGCTCTTGGGTTTCTCCTCTTCTTCCTCCTCTTCCTCGCCGAAGTCGTAAGTGCGGCTATCAATATAGGTGACCACTTGGTTCATGTCGCGGCGTCCGTCGCCAACCTGCATCACTAGCTGGTCCTCTATCGACACGCGGTCGCCGGAGGCCAGTTGCCGGCCATGGCACTTGATGCCATAGACCCATTCGCGCTCACCGGGGATATACTCAGGATCGGCCAATTGGAATCCCATGGCAAGGAGCTTCGACTGAGCGTCGCGCATTGAGCAGTTGTCGATGACATCAGGCAGGGGCCGCTGTGGAGTGTGCGGGGCGTTGATCTTCACATACACGATACGCCCTGGCTTCACGATTTCGCCTTCCAGCGGCGATTGTTCCAGGATGCAGTCTGGCGGCAAGGTCTTCACATAATCGGTATCGCTCACCACGATGTTGAGATGTACTTTGTCGAGCATGTCCTCAGCATCGTTGTAACTCTTATGGATGATGGTGGGCACCTCTACGGTCTGTCCGTGGTGGGTATACAGATCAAGCCCATATTTGAGACCAAGGCACAGGAGCACCACAATGATGCCCATGGCCAACAGATTGAGCCACAGATATGGACTGAAAAGCTTACCGAAAAATCTCCTTGCTGTCATGTTTGTTGTATGATGTGTGAAGGGCACCTTGCCTCTTGAAAAGGCAAAGTTAATATAAATGGTGCGAACAGCAAAGAAAAACGCCCATTTTTTGATTTCCGAATCCCGAATTAACGAATTAGTGACTCAAGCATTCACTCAACTTTTGGGAGTTTGAGAGTCTCAG
>CAMZHP010000104.1 GCA_947306845.1 uncultured Prevotellaceae bacterium | reverse complement strand
GGTAAAATCGTTGAGTTCCTTGATGTCCGGGTTGAGCCGCATCTGTGGTAAGGGTCTGGGAGACCGGGATAGTTGCAGCTGTACTTGTTCAAGGTGATTGAGATAGATGTGGGTGTCGCCTGTGGTATGAATGAAGTCACCTGCTTGTAGTCCAGTTACCTGTGCCATCATTTGCAGGAGGAGGGCATAGGAGGCGATGTTGAAAGGAACACCAAGAAAAGTGTCGGCGGAGCGTTGATAGAGCTGCAGGCTAAGCCGGCCGTCTGCCACATAGAATTGGAACATGGTATGGCAGGGGGGGAGTGCCATCTTCTCTACTTCGGCCACATTCCACGCACTGACAATCATGCGGCGGGAGTCAGGATGATGCCTGATGAGATCAACAACATTGTTGATCTGGTCAATGGTGCCTCCGTCATAATCAGGCCAGGAGCGCCACTGATGACCATACACCGGACCTAATTCTCCATTTTCATCGGCCCATTCGTTCCAGATCCTCACACCGTGCTCCTGTAACCAATGAACATTGGTGTCGCCGCGTAGAAACCACAGCAGTTCGTAAATAATGGACTTTAAGTGAAGTTTTTTCGTGGTCAGCAACGGAAATCCATCTTCCATGCGGAAACGCATTTGGTGTCCGAAGATGCTTTTTGTGCCTGTACCAGTGCGGTCGGTCTTGGTGGCACCTTCTGTCATGATTCTTTGGAGCAGGTCAAGATATTGTTTCATAACTATTTCAGTATTTCTTTGGTCGTTTCTGGGATATGGGCGCTCCTGATTTTCCATTCCTGTGGGTATAGGTTGTTGGAGCGGTTGCCGATGTGCTTGGCAAATCCGAGTGGCAGTCCTCGGTAACTCACCAGTACATGGCCAATGGGGGTGTCGGAGGGCAGACAGATAGTTTCTTTGCGTAAATAAGCAATGGCCGTTCCGTAGTCCGCTTCTATCTGAGGAAAGGCATTTGGAGAAAGTGCTCCCGACAAGGCGAGCTCATGGCGGGGTATGAGGTCTCTGCCTTTGACGGTGGCAAGGCCCACCCCTGCATGAAGCACTTTGAGGTGGTGGCTCGCGGCCACAAAAAGGCTTTCCCAACTCTTGGGGATGGCAATGATACGACTATCTGTTATGTTAAAAGTAAAGCAGTCTGGATCTTGCAGCCATTTGCCAATCATTGGAAACTGGTTCTTGAGATGGGGACGTGAGGGTTCCTTTTTTGATTTCTTTTTCTTGGAAGAAAAAGATGGTTCCTGAGAATGGCTGTCAGCTGATGAGTCCTTTCTTAGTACGGCCATGAACAGTCCTTCGCCGCGTGATATGCCTGGGATGAAACGGTAGACAGGGGCGTAGCAGGCAGGATCAAGAGATCCCGTGATGCCCCAGGTGGAATCAGTCTTTACGACTACAGGTTCTGCTTCCAGTTCTTGCATCGCCCAGATGATGTTTTGCTCGTTTTCACGGGTGTTAAGTGTACAGGTAGAGTAGATGAGCAAACCTCCTGGACGAAGGCATGACCAAGCATGTCTGACTATCTCCCGTTGCAGACGGGAACAGTCGTCCACATGCTGAACTGACCATTCCGAGATGGCTGTCGGATCTTTACGGAACATGCCTTCACCGGAACAAGGAACATCGGTCAGAATAATATCAAATAGCAACCCCGACCGGGAATAGTCAGCAGGGTAGTTTTGAGTCACAATGGTGTCAGGGTGGCCATATTTCTGAATGTTCTCCATCAGAATCTGTGCACGCAGGGGATTTGGATCATTGGCAAATAACAAACTGCCGGAGGGTAGGGCAGTCAGTGCAGTCGTCGATTTTCCTCCTGGTGCCGCACAAAGATCGAGCATGACAGAGGGCTGGCTCACATGTTGGCGTAACACTTCGTCAAGAAACATTGATGAGGCTTCCTGCACATAATAGGCACCAGCATGTAGCAGAGGGTCAAAAGTGAAACTGGGACGCTCGCTGAGATAATAGCCTGATCTGCACCAAGTTACTTTTTCAGAATGGAGTTGTGGAACGAAGCTGTGTCCTTTTGATTTGATGGGATGAAGACGAATGCTGGTGGGAGAGGGTGACGACATGCATTCACACCATCGGCTGTAAAGACGATCGCCCATCATCTTATGGGTATAGCGGGGGAAGTCCTCTGGCAGTTGCTTCCCAGGGTCAGACTTCAATGAAGAAACCGTCATCCTCACTCACCTCTTCCTCTTTGGGCTTCTGCTTGGGGGGATTGGTCAGATTGCCGTCTTTGTCAAACATGCCGTAGGTGGTGCGCAGCACGATGAACTCGGTGCGTCTGTTGAGCTGGTCGCAGATGGCTTGCTTGTCCTTGTCGAGTGCCTTAATGAATTCCTCGGTCAGCACATCGCCTTCTTTCAGCCAGTCATATTGGGCAGCCAGCTTCTTGCGCACCACTTTGGGCTTCTCTTTGCCATAGCCCATGGGGGTAAGGCGGTCGCTGGCGATACCGTGGGCAATCAGATAGTCAACCACCGACTCGGCACGGCGCTGAGCTAGTCCTACGTTGTAGGCCTGACTGCCATGGTAGTCGCAGTGGGCACTTAGTTCTATGGTGACGTTGGGGTTCTCATTGAGCAGTGTCACCAGCTCGTCGAGTGCCTGGGTCGATTCTGGACGCAGTGTAGCCTTGTCGTAGTCGTAGAAGATGTTGTCGATCATCACGGGAACAGTGATGGAGGCAAGCGGGAACTGAAGTACGTGCTCGTATGAGTCATCGGTAGGTGTCACATGCAGTTCTTCCTTGTGGTTGAGATACCCACGGCAGGTAGCTAGGAACACATAGTCGACCCCGGGTGTGAGCACCTGCTCAAACGAACCATCGCTCCTCACACAGAGCTTTTCATTTGTACCGTCATTTCCAACCATGTAAACTTGTGCGGCAGTAAGCTCATAGCCGTCCATTTCATAGACCCATCCACGCACTGTTTGGATAATCTCTGGTTTCTCAAAACTGTATATGTGATCCCATCCGCGACCGTCTCCTCTGTTGGAGCAGAAGAAACCTCGGTTGTGAGGGCCTTCGAAGGTCATGCCGAAATCATCGCCTTGTGAGTTGAGAGGATAACCGGGGTGCTCCAACTCGTAGGAACCGCTCACTCCTACGGTGGCGATGTAAATGTCAAGCCCTCCCATGCCAGGAAGGCCGTTGGAGGAATAATAGAGGTCACCATTAGGGCGGAAGGTAGGAAACATCTCGTCACCAGCGGTATTGATAGAGGGACCGAGATTCTCCACGCCTCCTAAACCAGATGTGGTGAGTCTGACGCGCCAGATGTCAAGTCCGCCCTGGCCTCCAGGCATGTCCGAACAGAAATACAGCCACTCACCATCAGGTGAGACGGCAGGGTGTGCATAACTCGACAACGTGTCGCGGGTGAGCTGAACCTCACTGGGTTTGCTCCAGGCTGCATCGCTGCGACTGGATTTCAGAATTTTCGCATATCGGGGGTAGGAGGGGTCGGAGGAGCATTGGGTGAGATACATCTCACGCTCATCGCTGCTGAAACAACATGCTCCCTCGTCATATGGGCTGTTCAGTCCGGACTCTACCCGCTGTGGCTTTCCCCATTTTCCTTTGTCATCTTTTTGGGAGAAGAAAATATCTCCGTTTTTGGTGCCTGTGATACCACTCAGTTCGTCGCCTTCCGCCTCATTTCGGGTAGAGGTGAAATAGATCATGTCGTGATCTTCGCCCATCAGCATGGGAGAGTAGTCAGCTCGGCGGGAGTTGAACACTTCCATGCGCTTCACGGTATAGCGTGAACCGTTTTCTTTTAGTGTCGGGGCTTCCATGGCAGATTCCAGGCCTGTTTTGGCTATCACATTGTCGGGCATGGAGTCTAGGGCGGTGCGGAACTCTTCGGCCGCTTCTTTGTAGTTCCCGTTCTTCATTAGCTGCTGAGCAAAGGCTAGATGGGTCTCTGCATCGTCTTGCTTGTATCTGATGACATTGCGATAAGCAGCTATCGCTTTCTGGGTGGAATTGATCTTGTCATAGCAAAAGGCCATCTTCTTGGCTATCTGACCTCGTTTGGCTCGCTCTTTGGCGGGGGTCTTCGAATAGGCTGTCTTGAATTCGGAAGAAGCATCAAAATACTCTCCCAACGCAAGGTGCTTTTCACCTCGCTTTAGGTTGCGGTCTGTTCCACAGGAGAACAGCATAAAAAGAATGGCCAGCAGAATGGCAGGCTTACAAGTTGAGTTCTGCATCATTATTACAATAACGGACAGATGCTCTATTTATTGTATCCTTTGCCTTTATTCTGATGGCCATTTCTCCGTTAGTTAAGGCTTTGCCGCTTCTTCTCTTTCTCCGTATGTTGCGGCTCCCCGCAACCTGCCTATTTAATCATCTCCACAGACCGGCGGAGGAAGGCGGAGAGGGCTGCGCCCTTGAGCATGCCGTTTTGCAGCAAGGCAAGGTCTATCAATTGATGGATGATGTCATTGCCCTTGGCATATTCAGCAATAATCTGGTCTTTCTTGCTTTTTTCCTCGCTGATGGCATCTTCCGTGGCTTTCAAGTCGTCCTTTTCTTCCTGCGTGATTTCCTCAGCCTTCTTCTTTCCTTGCTCCTGGCGGAGGACTGCGAGGCGTGCTTCCTTGCCCTTGATCTCTGCCAAAATGGGCTTCAGAGCGTCTGCGCAACTTCCCGACTCGTCTTCCACCACTCGTTTGATGAGCGGATGGTCGCTGTTGAGCACCAGGTTATAAGAATCGGGCATCTGGCCATAGAATGCCATGCCGCTTTGGTAACGGCTGATATCTTTCATTCGACGCATGTACTCACTTTGGGTGATCAGCACAGGTTGAGCCTCTTCTCCCAATGACTGTACTTCGACATAGAAATTGGCCTTATCCATGGTAGGCATCTGCGAACGGAATGCTTGCGACAGTTGGTCGGATTCTTCTTTCGATAATGTGCTCTCTTTACGGTCTTCTTTTACAATGAGACGGTCGATGATATCGGAGTCCACTCGGGTGAAACGGCATTTCTCAAACTTTTGCTCCAGCATCGAAACCATCGGCACATCAAGGTCGCCGTCTAGCAGCAATACGCTGTAGCCTTTCTCCTTGGCGGCTTCTATGTAAGAATACTCGTCCTCCACATGGTTGGCATAGAGATACACGAGGGTGTCATCCTTGTCGGTCTGGTTGTCCTTGATCAGCGTACGGTATTCATCATAGGTGAAATACTTGCCTTCCGTATCCTTAAAAAGGGCGAAGTCCTTGGCACGGTCATAGAAGTCTTCCTGTGAGAGCATGCCGTAGTTGATGAATATCTTCAGATCGTCCCATTTCGATTCGAAATCCTTGCGGTCATCCTTGAAAATGCTGTTCAGGCGGTCGGATACCTTTTTGGTGATATAAGTGGAGATTTTCTTCACGTTGGCATCACTCTGAAGATAAGAACGACTGACGTTGAGGGGGATGTCGGGTGAGTCTATCACACCGTGAAGCAAGGTGAGGAACTCTGGCACTATGCCTTCCACCTGGTCGGTGACAAACACTTGGTTGCAATAGAGCTGGATTTTGTTGCGCTGAAGGTCGATGTTCGACTTGATACGTGGGAAGTAGAGGATGCCGGTGAGATTGAATGGGTAGTCTACATTTAGGTGAATCCAGAATAACGGCTCGTCCTGCATTGGATAGAGCTTGCTGTAGAACGACTTATAGTCTTCATCCTTCAATGTGCTCGGAGCCTTTGTCCACATCGGGTCGGAATCGTTCACCACATTATCTTCATCAGTGTCCTGCATTTTTCCGTCTTTCCATTCACTCTTCTTACCGAAGACGATGGGAACTGACATGAACTTGCAGTATTTGTTCAGAAGGTCTTGGATGCGTTGCTTCTCCAAGAATTCCTTGCAGTCGTCGGAAATATGAAGGATGATATCGCTGCCGCGGTCGGCTTTCTCTGTCTCTTCTATCTCATAGGCGGGACTTCCGTCACAACTCCACTTCACGGCAGTGGCTCCTTCTTGATAGCTGCGGGTCACAATCTCCACCCTGTCACTTACCATGAAGGCACTATAGAATCCTAAGCCGAAATGGCCAATGATCGCATTGGCGTTCTCCTTGTATTTGTCCAAAAAGTCAGTTACGCCTGAAAAGGCTATCTGGTTGATGTATTTGTCTATCTCTTCGGCGGTCATTCCAATGCCGTGGTCACTGAAGGTCAGTGTTCCTTTCTCAGCATCGATGGTGATGCGGACAGACAAGTCTCCTAATTCTCCTTTGAAGTCGCCACGTTCAGCAAGTGTCTTTATCTTCTGTGTGGCATCAACGGCGTTAGATACCATCTCGCGGAGAAAAATCTCATGGTCGGAATACAAAAACTTCTTGATGACGGGGAATATGTTCTCAGTTGTTACCCCAATGTTACCTTTTTGCATGTTATTATAATTTGATGTTTAATGAATGTCTTTTGATGGTTCCTTGAACCCATTTGTCTTATTACAAAAAGTATGCCATTTCTCCATCGCGTAATACATGTTTGTTGATATTGTAAACAAAGGTGTGATTACTGCTGATTTGTTTTTATGATTGCCAGACAAATCAACCTCAATACTCCATTCATCGGAGGCTACTCTATATAGTTTTGTTTAGTTAATAAAATTTAAATTATGACCAAATTTGAAAGAATTGACTTCTTTTTTACGTTAAATAAGAGAAAAGGTATTGGAAAAATAGATTTTATTGACTATATTTGCAACGTGGATAATTAGGGACTTTCAATTGGTGATTCAGTGATAGTTCTGCAGAGAGGAAACAAATAAGTTTTCCAACCACAAATTTGCAATGAAAAGGCTAGAATAAATCAGCATGAACGAATATGAATTAGTATCATAGAACATAGAGATTTCAATAGGTAGTTTTTTTATATTAAGGTAAAGCCCCGGCAACAGTAGTGATACTATGTGCCGGGGCATTTTGATGAGTGAGACGGGTGACTTATTTCTCTGGAATGTTCTTCAGAATCTCAATCAGATGATCCCATACCATCTGAACGGTAGGAATCAGAAGACGCTCATCGGGAGTATGAACACCGCGAAGAGTAGGACCGAAGGATACCATGTCAAGGTTGGGATAGCGCTCTGAGAACAGACCGCACTCCAAACCAGCATGGATGCCGAGCACCTTCGGGTCTTTGCCAAAGAGCTGCTTGTAGGTATCCACCACAATCTTTGTCAATTGACTGTTGGGGTTCATCTTCCAGGCAGGATATCCATCGCTCTGCTTCACCTCTGCTCCGGCAAGTTGGAACTGAGCCTTCACTGTGTTGGCCATATTTCGGAGATTGCTCATGACATTGGAACGCTGACTGGCTACAACGGTGACCTCATCTGAAGAAGACTGCACGCTGGCGACGTTGCTGCTGGTTTCCACTAGCCAGGCTATTTCCTCATCCTGGCACATCGACAGAATGCCGTTGTCCAATGCCTGCAGCGAACGGATGAGCTGGGTGGAGACAAATTTGGGAAGCACTTCCTCTGCTTCAGTACTCTCCATGGCAAACTCCATAGAGGTATCGGTCACATGGAATTCCTCTTCCACTTCACTGCAGAAAACATTCCATGCAGCTTTTACTTCTTCCTTCTTATCGGAAGGTACACAGAAGACAGCCACACCGTCACGGGGAATGGCGTTGTGCATTTTGCCTGAATTCCATTGAGCCAGACGCACACCATATTTTTCGTCTGTCAAGTAAAGGAAACGAGCAATCAATTTGATGGCGTTGGCACGTTTCTTATTGATGTCATCACCTGAGTGCCCACCGTAAAGACCTTTGAGCGACACCTTGAGGAAGAATTGGTCGGATGGGGCTTGTTCACGAGTGAAGCGGAAATGGGCATGGGTGGTAATACCACCAGCGCACGACACGAAAATCTGACCTTCATCCTCGGAGTCGAGATTGATGAGCATGTCGCCGCTCATAAAACCGGCTTCAAGACCGAAGGCTCCGGTCAGACCAGTCTCCTCGTCGACGGTGAAAAGACATTCTATGGGACCATGAGCAATATCGTCACTGGCAAGAATGGCAAGCTCGATGGCAACGCCTATGCCGTCATCAGCTCCAAGGGTCGTTCCTTTCGCTGTTAGCCATTCTCCGTCAATGTAGGTCTCTATCGGATCGTTCATAAAGTCTATCTCACGGTCAACCAACTTGTCGCAAACCATATCCATGTGGCTTTGGAGCACCACTTTGGCGCGGTTCTCATATCCTGGGGTGGCGGGCTTGCAGATGAGCACATTACCCGTTGCATCCACTTTGGTGGGCAGACCATGCTCTTCACCAAAGGAGGTGAGATAAGCAATCATTTTCTCCTCATGCTTGGAAGGACGAGGAATCGTGTTGATCTTCGCAAATTGGTCAAAAACCCTTTGAGGGGTCAGTTCCGTCTTTTTCATGTTGTTCTTTTTTGATGATTATTCTTATATGTGATAAATTTCCGCTCTTTTTTTTGAGAATGTGCCCGAATTGTATTAACTTTGCCGCGTAAAGGCCACATAGGTGGGCACAAAAAGCTCATTTGTGAGGGCAAAGATAGGAAAAATGATTGAAACTCTCTTCATAAGCGTGTTAATAATTGCTATTGCTGCAATATTGCTGGGTGTGAAAGTGATTTTTCGCAAAAACGGATCTTTCTCATCCATGCATATCCACGACAGTGAGGCGATGCGCGAAAGAGGCATCCATTGTGTCATGGATCAAGACAGGGAACAACGAAGCAAAAAACAGGCGGTAAGGGAGAGATCATAATTAACGTCAATGTCTCAATGATGGATTTCGATTGGAAAAGACTGCAGGGCTATATTGTGCCGGGATTGGTCATCCTGTTTATCATCCTGTTTGCCTATTATGTCTTACTTTGACACAGAGAGGGTGACGTCAGATGCCCGAAGTGAGGCAGGCAATGCCGGCCTCAGTGTTTATTATGGCATTTTCAACAAATCAATTATATTCTAATGAACAAAAAAAATCTATTTCGCACCCTGACAGTTGCTGCATTCGCTGCACTGACATTGAGTGCCTGCAACAACGCCGGCAAAATGGATGAGAAACCTGCTGCCGCTCAGACCGCTGCTCCAAGCAGTCTTAAAATCGCATTTATTGAGGTCGACTCTATTATGACCCAATATAACTTCTGCAAGGATTATTCCAAGATCTTGGAGAAGAGGGGCAACAATATTCAGAGCGCCCTCGCTTCACAGGAGAAAAACCTGGAGGCTGCTATCAAGAATTTCCAAAACAAGGCTCAGAACAATGGATTCTCAAGCCAAAGTGAGTATGAGAGCCAACAGGCTGCCATTCAACGCCAGCAGGAGCAATATGTGGCCACACGTGACAGACTGGCTGCCGAGCTCCAAAGTGAGACCGATAAGTTCAATGCAGCCCTGCACGACAGTATTGAACATTTCATCGCCCAGTACAACAAAGACAAGAAATTCTCTCTCATCCTCACCAAGCAGGGCGATAACATTCTCTATGGTGACAAATCGCTCGACATCACCAATGAGGTTGTGGCAGGACTCAACAAGGCTTACAAGTCTAAGCCTACAGAAAGCGCCAAAAAATAACCATAATCTGACAATCACTGATGAAGAGACGTCACATTGTG
>CAMZHP010000103.1 GCA_947306845.1 uncultured Prevotellaceae bacterium | reverse complement strand
ACATAAGGATTGACAGAGAATTTCTTGGCTCCGCCTTTTGTGGCGCCTTCCCAACCGAATGCCACACCGGCTGCCCAATCGCTGTTGAAAGAGTAACCTACTTCAGGCACTAGCTTGTAAACTGTCACGTCATTATCACCGTCACTGGAATTGGCTACACCAACACCACCGCCGACATACACCTGGGCGCTTACACTCATGGCTGCAACTGCAGCTACCATTGTCATAACAAACTTTTTCATCTTTTTACCTTTTAAATAATACATTATGATGCCACAACTGTCTTCGCTTTACGTGGTCATCGTTATCCTTACTTTGAGCGGTAGAATGTCCGCTTTTCACGGTGCAAAGGTATGACAAATTAGGAAAACCCAAATATATTATTCGCTTTTTTTTGATATTTTGATTAAAAAATGTTAAATCACCCTCAATAACGTATTTTTATGCTAATAATATGCAGATAAACAACATCGCTCCTGAGATTTAGTCGCTCCAAATATAAAAAGGCAGGATATACGTCCTGCCTTTTTGGTCTCTCTCTCAGAGCAAAGATTGTCTGGCTGTTTCTTGGGCTTCGATTACCCTGTCGCACCATGCGTCAAAATCCGGATCCTCCACCTGAAGCTCGGGATGAGATTGCAAATAGGTGATGCACTTGCGCACACCTTCGTCGAATCGGGTGGTGGCACAGAATCCGGGAACAGCCCGCTTCAGTTTGGTGCAGTCGAAGGCCACACTGACCGCTTTGTCGCCTATCAGGTTGCCCAAAAGGTCATATTCCTTGGGACAAACAGCAGCGAGGAATGAGGAAGATACATAGTAAGGTTGCAGCTCCACACCCAGTGCCTGCGCTACGCATTGGTAAATCTGGGTCCATGTCAGCGTCTCGTCCGACATGATCTGGAATGACTCACCGATGGCTTTGGGGTTGCCGAGCAATCCGATGAAACCGCGGGCAAAATCTTCATTCCAGGTCAGTGTCCAAAGCGAACTGCCGTCACCATGTATCAACACGCGCTTGCCTTCCATCATCCGCTTCAGCACCTGCCAGCTGCCGTTCACACCATGGACGCTCACCGGCACTCCACGCTCGCAGTAGGTATGGCTGGGACGTATGATGGTCGCGGGAAATCCTTCCTCACGGTAGGCTTTCATCAGCAGATCCTCACAGGCTATCTTGTTGCGTGAATACTGCCAGTAGGGATTGGCAAGGGCTGTTCCCTCGGTGATGATGTGGTTGCGGGCCGGCTTATTGTAGGCCGATGCCGAACTGATATAGACGTATTGCCGGGTGCGATGGGAGAAAAGGCGGATGTCGCGCTCCACCTGGGAGGGGAGGAATCCGATAAATTCGCAGACGGCGTCGAACTGATTGTCGCCGAGCAGACGGCAGACGCTTTCCTCATCGCTGATGTCTGCGATGACTTGTGTCACATTCTCTGGCACTTCGTCCTTACGGGTGCCTCGGTTGAGCAGCCATAGGTCATGGCCTGCCTGGGCCAACTGTCTGGTAATGGCACTGCTGATAGTGCCGGTTCCACCAATCATCAATATCTTCATCCTCGTGCCATTTTATAGATTGCTTCCATGTCTTCTACTTTCAAAACCTTGAGGCAGCCGCAGCTCGCGGTGTTGTCACGGCTGCATTTGCGGGCCATCTCACGGATCTCGTCATCGGTGATGTCGCGACCGATCAGTTCCTTGATGTTGATGGGCATGCCGATGGCATGATAGAAGCATTCCATTGCCTCAATGCCTTTCAGCGCAGTTCCTTCAGGGTCGGTGAAGTCGTTGGGTACATCCATCACATTCACGGCGAAACGCACAAAACGGCTGAGGTTCTCGTGCATCACATAGCGGGCCCAACTTGGCCAGATGGCAGCCAGACCGGCTCCATGGGTAACGTCGAACATGCCGCTCAGCTCGTGCTCCAGCTGGTGGGTGGCCCAGTCGTCGCTGATGCCACATCCTGTCAGACCGTTGTGGGCGACACTGCCGCCCCACATGATCTGGGCGCGGTTGCGGTAATCTTCCGGATTCTTCAGCACAGGGAAGATGGCTGTCTTCATCCGGCGGAGCACAGCCTCTGCCAGGTCGGTGGTGAGGTCCATGTCATCGTCTTTGGTGAAATAGCGCTCCATCGTGTGCATCATCATGTCGGTGACACCGGCAGCTGTCTGATAGGGTGGGAGGGTGAACGTGCGGCGGGGGTTCATGATGGCAAACTTCGGGCGTGACATGTCGTTGGAATAGCCTAGCTTGACGTCGCCGTCCTCGTTGGTGATGACGCTGGCCTCACTCATCTCGCTTCCTGCGGCGGGGATCGTCAGCACGGTGGCTACGGGGAGCATTTTCTCTGGCTCAGCCTTTCCGAGATAGAAGTCCCACACATCACCATCGTAGCATACACCGTAGGCAATAGCCTTGGCTGAGTCGATGACGCTTCCGCCACCCACGGCGAGGAGGAAGTCAACTTGCTCTTTGCGGCATAGTTCGATGCCTTCATATACTTTCGACAGACGGGGATTGGGGACGACTCCTCCCAGGGTGACATATTCGATGCCGCCCTCGCGGAGCAAACCGCATATCTTGTCAAGCAGTCCTGAGCGCACGGCACTTTGGCCACCGTAGTGAACAAGCACTTTCGTGCCTCCATATTTTTTTGTCAGAGAGGCGACACGCTCCTCTGACTGCTCGCCAAACACCACTTCGGTGGGAGCATAATAAACAAAATCTTTCATTCTCTTACTGTTTTCTTTACTATTCTTATGATTGTATATTGGTTTTTGCTTGCTGTGAGCAGAAGGGTCAGCGGCGGTCCCTGTTGCCCCATTTCTTGTCGTAGCGGCCTTCGGTGTCGACCTTGCCGCCAAACATGTTGAGCCTGTAGCGCACATGCAGCATGGCATAGGAGTTGATGCTGTTATACTGCGTGTCGCTGCGGCTGGTGGCGTTTACCCACCGCTCGTAGTTGCTTTGCTGACCGAGGATGTCGTAGAAGTTGAGAGCGATTGTCAGGGTTTTGCTCTTGAGGAAGGTCTTGGATACCTGACCGTTCCAGATGAGCTCATTGGTGTTCATCGATGGGTCGTTGTAACCGCGCCTGCTACGCTCATGCAGGTTGCTGCTCACCTCAATCTCATAGGGCAGGCGAAGCAGGAAATGTCCGCCGTAGTTAAACTGCCACGTGTCGAGGTCGGCATTGGGCTGAAGCTTGTTGCGGGAGTGCTGGAAGTTGATGTTGCCGTCTATTCCTATCTCAAGCCAGTCGTTGCGGAACCCGGCTGTCAGTCGCTCATTGAGGTTGATGGAGCGAGTGGTGTTCTTCTGCGCATCGGCTTTTTGTTGTGCCACATAACTCACATAGTTGTTGTAGCGTACACGTGTCTCTGTGCCCACGTTCCAGTGTGCCGTCGTATCGAGGGCTGTGTTGAAGGTGAAGCCTCCGTCCATGTTCCAGTTGCCGTTGATGTTCTCTGGCCTCGATGTGCTGCCGCCGGTATTAGGGTTGTAGCGCACAAGGTTGGAGATGCTGTTGCGCGTGTGCCTGTAGTTGGCATAGGCCACAATCGAGCGTTTGTGTCGAGAGGTGTAGTTGTTGAAATAGGCATTCAGCGAATTGGTGAACTGCGGCTTCAGGCCTGGGTTGCCCTGAGTGATGTAGAGGGGGTTGGAGTCATCGGTGATGTCGAGCAGCTGTGTGATGTCTGGCTGACGTGTGTCGCCGCGGTAGTGTACCCAGATGTTGCTTTGGTCGGTGAACTTGTAGTGGAAATCGATTGTTGGTGTGAAGTTGGTGACGTTGCGCACCGTATCGACATATATGCCCCGGTAGTCCTGGATGAAGTTGGAGTGTTGGGGCTGTACAAGGAATCCGATGTTGTAGTCATACTTCTCCACCCTGTGGCGCAATGTGAGGCGCAGGTTATGGGTGTAGTTCTTGTATTCTGAAAAACGGCTTAGGTTTTTGTCGAGGAAGTTGTCAAGACGGTCCTCTACGGGAGAGAGCCAGGAGTCCCAGTCACGGTAATGGGGTGTGATGCCCAAGAAGATATTGGTAGGCTCATGGCTGAAATCGTAGGTCTGCCGGTCGCTCTTGTTTTGGTTGTAGCGCATCTCGTAGTTGGCCATGAGGTGTGCGCCCTTCCATAATGGCTCTGTATAGGTAGCGCTCAATACATAGCCGCTGTTGTCCGAAGGGGTCGTGTTGTAGCGCGGGGTGAAGTACGTCGAGTCCTGTCCGTATTGGTTCTTGACGAGGAAGAGATGTACGTCATTGTTAGACACGTTCTTGTTTTCGCTGTCGCCTCCGCTGACTTCAGCCCGTAGCGTGATGTTGCGGCCGTGAGGGTTCAGGCGTCGATAGAGTTGGAGCATGCCCCAAGCGTTCTTGTTGCGACCATACGAAAGATTCGCATTGATGTTGTGGTTCACAAGATAGGGGGCGAGGGGATTGGAGGGATCGAAAGATTCCAGTGCGGCCAGTGGGTCGGGGACATAGAGGTAGGGATCGGCATTGAAGGTGCCGGAGACGGAGGTGGTTGTTCCGTCGTTGGTGCCATAGCTGCCATTGGCACGCAACAGAATGTTGGTCAGGCTGTCGGGGCGCCACTCCACACGCATGTTGCCGTTCCAATTGTCGCTGCGGGTGAAGTTCTGTGACTGGCTGTTGGAGAATGTGCGCGAGGTTTCGCTATAGAAATTCTCGCTGGTGTTGTTTGTCTTGTTGTCGCCATTGCGGTGGTTCCAACGTAAACTGAAGTCCACTTTCAGTTTCTTGCCGTCATCATAGTTGAAGTTGGTGCCCAGCATCTTGCGGGTGTTCAGGCCGCGCCGGTTCCACCAGCCAGCATTCTCCTCCTTGTTGTTGAGGTTGCCCAGGAGCACGAAACGGGTTTTGTCGGTGAAGCTGCTACCCATTCCACGTGAGGCATAACGGTGGTGCGTGCCGCCGGCGATATCGAGGTTGGTCATATAGCCTCGGTTCATCCCCTTCTTGATGGTGAAGTCTATCACCGTCTCCTTGTTGCCATCATCAATGCCGGTGATACGTGATTGGTCGCTTTGCTGGTCGTAGAACTTCATGTTCTGGATAATGGAGACCGGGATATTCTTCAAGGCTGTCTCTACGTCGCCGAGCATGAACTCCTTGCCGTCAATCAGGATTTTCTTCACTTCCTTACCGTTGATGGTGATATTCCCGTCTTCGTCAACCTCGGCACCGGGGATGCGCTTGAGAAGTTCCTCAATGGCGGAGCCTTCAGGGGTGCGGTAGGCATCTGGATTGTAAACGAGCGTGTCTTTCTTGACAACGACTTGGGGAACGCGCCCGGTGACAACGGCTTCCTTCAGCGTGATGCTTTCCGGCGACATGAACAGGGTGCCCAGGTCAACGCTTTGCTCACGCCGCAAGGTCACTTCGCGCTCGATGGTCTGGTAGGCGATGGAAGAGATGCGCAACCGATAGGTGCCGTTGGATGGCGCTTCCACGGAAAAATTGCCACGCTGGTCGGTCAGCGTACCGCCCACGAAGGTGCTGTCTTTCACACGGAACAGTTGGATGGTGGCTTGTTCTATGGGTTCTTTCTCTTCAACATCCGTGAGGTGGCCGCTGATGGTGAGTCCTTCTCTGGGTTGGGCATGAATACTGGCAACAACTGCCAGAAACAACATGAGAAGGAGGAGGCGTTTCTGCCCCGACTTGATCGACATACAAATCATATGGCTTGATTCGTTAACTTCTTTCACTACCTAATTATTGCCATTGATGATTCTTTTCAGTGCCGAACCAAATATGATATATTGGGTGTTGCCGGCGATGGTTCCCTCATTCTGTCCCCAGAGGAAGGGCCAGTCATCAAAATTCTCAAAATGGTCGGGCTGGCGGAACAGCAGTCCTGGTGCAACATTGCCGGGTATGAATGAGAAGTCGGCCCTGTTGTTACCATAGAAAACAGCTTTGGGGCGTGTGGCTCCGACAACGGCCACAAATGAGTAGTTGTGATAGGGATGGCAACCATAGAGCCAGTTGGCTACCCTGTATGCCTCTTCCTTGGGCACGATGTCTGGGTAGTATAGATGTGCGAAGCACACGGTGGTGCCGAAATTGAGGACGGCATTGCCGCCAGCCCAGTTGCCAAGACCGATGGGCACGCCATAGGGATTCTGTTCATCGAAGTTGCGTATATAGGTTTTGTATTTCTCCACGTATGGACGCAGCCGCTGGCGATAGGCGTCATCCATGTAGGGCACGGCGTCAAGGGCTGTCTGCATGTTGTTGGCTACGTTGCGGTCGAGGGCATCCCAGATTTGCTGAAGGAAATGGTCGAGATACTGTTTCTCCTTGGTGGCTCCGTAGAGTTGGAGGTTGGTGGCCATATCGCCCATATGTTGACGATTCCTGCGATTCCTGTTCTGACGTTGCCTGTTGTTCGCGTTGTTGGTATCGTTGTTGCCGTCATCCCAGTTGAAATCCTCCTGTGTGGCATTTGTCTGGTTGGCTCTTTGCTTGATGATGTCTGAAGCCTCTTGCATCAGTCTCTTCGACTGCGTAAGTGCTCGTTGGGCAAGGGCGTCGTTGTAGCCATCCAGAGCACGGCTTGCTGCGGCAAACATGGTGGCGGCACGGAAGTCAAGTTGAGGGTTGCGGGTGGTGAAGGCCCACATGTCGTCGGGTGTTCCGCTGCGCGTACCGTCGGCAGATACCTCATAGGGCTTCAGGCTGGGGTCGTAATGCTTACCATCGGTAATGCTGGCTGCATCGCCGAGATGATGGTAGTTGTCAAGCACAGAGTTAGAGAGGGTGGAAGCCATGTGCCCGATTTGCTCAGCCTGGGCGACGAGGTTGAGTGTGCCGTGCTCGATGAACTGCAGGATATCAGGCACACCGTCAGGACGATGGAGGTCGACATAGCGTTGCTCCTGGCTCACAAAGGTCTCGTCGCGCTGCGGCTTGAACAGTTCCCATGTACGGATGAAGTTCTGCACCACGTTGATGTTGGAACCTGTCTCAATATCAAAGTCTCCGGCATCGAAGAAACCTCCGATGTTCAATCCGGGAATCAGCTCATAGGGCTTGTATTTCGTGTCGGTGGTCTTTCCCTGTCTATGAAGATCGAAGTGGTCGCTGGGAGGAGCCTGCAAATAGCCTTCCTTGAATGGTTCGCCATGCCAGGTGCGGTAACCTTCGGTCACATACATGTGGTTCATGTGGATGGGCACCCACACATCGGTGGTGGCATCGGTAATTTTGTCATACACATGCTCATCGATGAGGAAATCGTTGGTGCGGGTGTTGCCATACTGGATGTAGTACACACCGGGCTGTTTCACCTCGGAGA
Organism: uncultured Prevotellaceae bacterium; assembly: GCA_947306845.1. The sequence goes on along the minus strand of CAMZHP010000103.1, from coordinate 2,313 downwards.
AGTCGAATTTCACATAATTGTATTTGAAATAGGAACCCCAAGGCTTGATGTCGCTGCGAAGGACTTCTTCTGTCTTGCCGTCGTTGTTGATGCGCATCAGCGAGGCACTTGCCTGGGGGGTGTCTTTCTTGTCGAGTTCGATGACTGCCACCTTGGGCTGCTCGGGAATATAGCCGATCTGTGAAAAACCGATATTGGGTTGGCGTATCCATCCGGGAATGGCATGAGGTTCCACCAACCAGGTCACCACCTTGCCGGTCTTGCCCTTGGGTAAAACGCTGCGCAAAACAAACCATCCGTTCTGAGCGAGCATCCTTCCGTCGTAGAGTTTGAGTTCGCTGTCCTCACTGCTGACACGTATCGTGCGCTCTGGGTCGTCGGTGGCAAGTGTCATCACATGGCCGGTTTCGATGGGAAGGGGATCGATGAAACGATTCGTTCCGCGGTCATCGTAGGTTTTGAAACCCTTGAACTGACGGGGCTTCTCACTGTTGGGACGGGTGATGGTCTCGCTGGTCGCGTAACGGGGAAGACGACCGAGGCGACCATCAACGGTGAATGTTTTCAACCAATACTGTGAGGGAAGAAACTCGATGTTGAATCCGGCTTCTCCGGCAAGGGCTTCAGGAACAGGCTTGTCCAGCCATACGGCAATCTCAACAGCCGGACCTTTCGATGTCACTACGACACGGCTGTCGAAGTCGTAGTCATCGTACCGCATCGATACCTCAATGCTGCTGTTCTCACGGTCAACCTTGCGATTGGTCATCTTGGGCACGAGATCCCATTGCTCAGGGGTGTTGTTGAGACGCACAGCACCACCTTGCACGGTGCGTACGCCATGATGGATGATTTCGATGCCTGAGTTTTTCTCATCGTTGAATCCACCATTGAAACTGTTGCTGAATACGAGTACGTTGACTCCCTGGCGCTCAAAATAACCGAGGTCGTTCAGGTGCAGATCATCAGCACTGGCCGACATGGCTGCCACCAGTCCCATCATAAAAAATAGAGCTTTTCTCATCATAAAGTGTATATGTTTCTTGTTTTATTTTTATGTGACGAATTGAGGCTTTCTTTCTGCTGGGTGTTAAGTCGTTGCTTTTGTTTTTGGAGTATAAATTCAAAAGTCATCCATCGGATAGCGTACACCCCATTTCTTGCGTAAGCCGTCCATGAGTTGCATGATGTAAAGTGTCTCTTCGTGAGGCATCTCACGGGGCTCCAACAAACCCTCGATGAGTGCTTCTCTGCATGCGATGAACTGATACTCATAGCCTGTGATCTGCTGAGGCACGTGGATATCCTCCACAAATTCTCTGTCGTGAGTGTTCACCGTGATTTTCTGCGGATTATTGATGTTGTCTATGATGAGATTGCCATCGGTTCCGGCAATGACACCGATGTTGTCACCTACGCAGGCTGCGCTCGACTGTAGGTTGCATAGCATGCCGTCAGCAAGAACCAGACTGATAGCATTAGTAAGGTCCATTCCAGTGGCACTCTTCACACATTGGCTTTCGATGCTGACAATATCGGATGGGAAAAACATCCTGACAAAGTTGAGGGCATAGACACCAAGGTCGAGCAGGGCTCCTCCACAAAGGTCGGGACGCATGATGCGGGGCTTCTCACCCATGCTGTAACCTAAAGTGGCGGTGACCAGGCGTGGCGTTCCAATCCTGCCGCTGGCTATCAGGTCGCGCACTATCCCTACGACGGGTTGGTAGCGGGTCCAAATGGCCTCTGCAAGGAAAATACCCCGTTCATGTGCCAGCTGAACAATAGCTGCCGACTCGGCATGGTTGGCCATAAATGCTTTTTCCACAAGGCAGGGTTTGTTGGCCAGCAGGGCATCGCGGGTGACTTCATAATGGTGGGAGTGAGGGGTTGCGACATACACCAGGTCGATATCGGGGTCAGAATACAATTCAGCATACGATCCGTATGCTTTACCAATATCCCATTGTTGTGCAAAGGCCTGGGCTTTCTCCAATGAGCGTGAGGCAATGGCATGACATTCACAAGTCTCAAGTCCGTTCAAAGTGATGGCAGCTTTCTCGGCAATCCATCCCGCGCCGACTACGCCGACGCGCATCATTTTGTCATTTTTCAACATATATAGCATTATATTTGGAGCTGAAAGCCTCAAATTTGGTTGGTCAAAGACTCCGTTTTAGGTATTATATATATGATGCTTTTTTTGTGGCAAAGTCAATTCAAAACAGCAGGATTTTAGAATTGTTAACAAGTAGTTGAATTTGGGTGACTAAAGTATCGAATATGTAAAGTGATCGCAAACGGCGAGAAAAA